>NZ_JADQAH010000080.1:0-1167 GCF_022129225.1 Psychrobacter sp. Ps7
GATTGAACATACCTTGATAACCAAATACATTGAGATCATAATTACCCCATGAAAACGCTCAAACTACGCATCAAAGACAAACATGCCACTCAGCTAAATATCTTAGCGGGGTCGGTTAACTTTGTCTGGAATTACGTCAATGAGCTAAGTTTTAAACACCTCAAGCGTACTGGTCAATTCTTTTCGGCTTATGATTTGGCTACTTACACCAAAGGTGCGGGTGAATATCTAAACCTGCACAGCCAAACCTTACAAGCAGTGACCGAAACCCACGCCAAGGCTCGTAAACAGTTTAAAAAAGCCAAACTCAACTGGCGCACCAATAATCCTAGAGCCAAACGTAGTTCTCTTGGTTGGATTCCGTTTAAAAAGACCGCTATTAAGCATATCAGCACCCGCCAAAGTGGTAAAAAGTGTCTAAAAAGCACCCTGCAATTCAGCTTAGCTAAAGGTAAAAAACTCACTATTGACCTATGGGACAGCTATAACTTAGCGCTCTACACCATCAATACTTGCGAATTGGTACAGGACCATCGCGGTCACTGGTACGTCTGTGTGACGGTTAAAGAATTTCCAAAAACAGCGTGTGGCACTGGTCAAGTCGGTATTGATTTAGGTTGCAAAGATTCAGCAGTCAGTAGTGATGGCGACAAACTACAAACCAAAGTCACTCATCAATATGCTGAAAAACTGGCCATTGCTCAAAGAGCTAAGAATAAAAAGCGGGTCAAGGCCATTCACGCCAAGATTAAAAATACCCGTCAAGACCTTATTCATAAATTCACATCAAAGCTTGTCAAAGCCAACAGCCTAATTGTTGTTGGTAAAATAAAATCAACATCATTCACTAAGGGCAAACTTGCCAAATCCGTCTATGACGCAGGTTGGTTTGAAATTAAGCGGCAACTGGATTATAAATGCGCGAACGCAGGTTGCCACTATATCGAAGTGAATGAAGCGTACACCACCCAAACCTGCTCGTGTTGCGGCTCTCGCCAAGACAGTCCGAAAGGTAGATCAGCGCTTGGTATAAGAGTATGGTTTTGTCGTTCTTGTAAAACGACCCATAACAGAGATGTTAATGGAGCAAAAAACATTCTCGCGGTCGGGCTTGGCCGTCTTTAGTAGGAATCCCCCTCCTTTGAGGGCGGGGAGGAAGTCAAAGTT
>NZ_JADQAH010000081.1:0-1153 GCF_022129225.1 Psychrobacter sp. Ps7
TTTATTCCGAAACGAAACCGTTTGGGATATCGCTAATAGACTCGACATCTCTTTACCCGGAAAAAACAAATTAGTAGCGCCAAGTGCGCTAGTTCAAGGCCGGCAAAGGTTAGGCTATGAGTCAGTCCAACATACATTTCAATTACTTGCACACAAAACCTTTTCCACCCAGTCTTTTGAACAATGGTGCGGACTTAATTTACTCGCTGTTGATGGCGTTAGTTTTCGAACTCATGATAATCAAGATAACAGAGAAGCATTTGGCAGTGACAGTAATCAACATGGAGAAGTAAGCTACCCACAAGTACGAATGTGTAGCCTTATGGAAGTATCTAGCCATTTACTGTTAGATAGCAGCTTTGACTCCCGTCGCATAGGTGAAATGAGCTTAGCTCAACGACTATTACCAGCCGTACCAGATAATTCTCTTACCTTGTTTGACCGCGGCTATTACTCATTAGGACTGTTGCATCAGTGGCAAAACCAAGGAGATAACACTCACTGGATGTTACCCGCGAGGAAGGATTTACAGTATCAAGTTGAACATAGTATAAATGACAATGATAAAATAGTGATTTTGTCCACAAGTCCTCAAGCCAGAAAGAAATTTGAGTCATTACCAGAGACCTTGATGGCAAGATTAACCACCTATAAAGTGGATGGAAAAAGCTATCGTGTTCTCAGCTCTCTCATTGACCCTTTACGATTTCCATATGAAGAATTAACAGAGGTTTATACTCAACGCTGGGAAATTGAGCTGGCGTTTAGAGAAATAAAGCAGGGATTGAATCATAGCAAACACACGTTACGTAGTAAGAAACCAGACATGGTACGTCAAGAGTTATGGGGGTTATTACTCGCTTACAATTTAATACGTATCGTCATGCTTGATGCAACTAAAGATGAGGATATTTTGCCTACACAGCTAAGCTTTAGCCAATCTATGCGACAGGTTATCGCTTTCTTTATGTTTACGCCAATACATAGTGCAAGTAAGTTGCCTATTCATTACGATGAGTTACTGACAACACTTAGATTGTTTATCTTACCCGATAGGTTACCAGATAGGCATTATCCAAGGGTGATAAGAAAGAAGCCGAATAAGTACCCCTATAAAAGAAAATGCCAGTCAGTTCTTAACTGACTGGCATTA
>NZ_JADQAH010000048.1:0-23958 GCF_022129225.1 Psychrobacter sp. Ps7
CCTTTGTAATCCTTTGCGGTGATGTGCGGTATACCGAACTCAGTGCGCTGAATATTGGCTTCATAATTAGTGGAAGGTGGTATGACATCATCGTCATTGAAACTATTGTCGCTGTCTGAGCAGCCGAACAGTCCTAAGGATACTGCTACTGTCAGTAGCGTGAGTGTGGGCACACGCCGATTATGCATCTTTATGCTCATAAGTTTATCCGTCCATGGTAGTGGGTATTATATAAAGTAGGTGTTATATAAATCTGCAGCAAAAAGCCGCCAGCAAACTTTATATGATCAATAAAATCCTTTTATTGTCAATACTCTTGCTAATCTTTAATACTTTGTAGCACGATTAAAATTACCCAATACATTAATAACATGGTTAACAGGTGTGAGAACCTTTGGATAATCTTTGGGGCAGCATAGCCGAATAAGACTGAGCGAAAGAGCATCCGTTTATCATATAACAACTGTTGATAACTATGCTAGTAAATAAAATGAGACAAGGAAACACAACATTTGCGCACTGATACATAATGCTCTATTATCAATTATTCCCTATATTAGGAAAATGCTGATGTCGTTTGCCCAAGTCTATACTCGTTCAGTCGTCGGACTGCATGCGCCCAAGGTCATTATTGAAGTGCATCTGTCACAAGGGTTGCCAGCATTGACCATCGTCGGTTTGCCGGAGGCGGCGGTACGTGAGAGTAAAGACCGTGTACGCTCTGCGATTCTGAACTCTGGCTTTCAATTTCCTAATCGTCGTCTTACTATCAATTTAGCCCCCGCTGATTTGCCTAAAGATGGTGCACGTCTTGATTTACCGATTGCCATCGGAATCTTGGCAGCCAGTGATCAATTGGATCCAGAAGTATTATCAGGGTTTGAGTTTATCGGTGAGTTAGCGCTCAATGGGAATTTACGGCAAGTGACAGGCAGCTTAGCGGTGGCACGAGCGATCAAAGCTGAGGCGCTGGCGTCCAAAGTATTGCAGGTGGCAAATATCACTGAACAGGAGCTGATCGAGCCACGGCAAAAACCACAAACACCGCAGCTTATCGTACCGATTGATAATGGTGCTGAGGCCAGCCGTGTGGATGGCGTGACGATACTAGCCGCGCAAAGCTTAAAGACAGTTTGTGACCACTTACAGTCGTTAGCGAACCCAAGCGCAGCCTATGAATCTTTGGACGTTGTACAACCCAGTCCAGCGCAGCAGCATGTTGGCTATCAAGTGGATTTGGCCGATGTTAAAGGACAGCATCATGCACGGCGCGCGCTAGAGATTGCCGCTGCTGGTGGTCATTCGCTGTTATTTACAGGGCCACCCGGCTCAGGCAAGACGTTAATGGCGTCACGGCTGCCGACCATATTGCCGGATTTAAGTGATGAAGATGCATTAGAAGTTGCCAGTACTTATTCGGTGGCAGACAGTGATTACGATTATGGGACAAGGCCATTTAGGCAGGTTCATCACACTATATCAGCCGTGGCTTTGGTAGGTGGTGGCTGTCAGTTTTCACAATACTTGTCATATTTTCATAATAGATGTCATATAGTACATAATTTATCTGCTAGAGTCTTATTTTGTACCTATGGAGAAATGCTATGACTCCAGATTTTTTCAATGGTTTTGAGCGCATCGACAACCTTAATAAAATCGATATCCATAAATATACCGATAAGTTCTTCAATAACTACGAATACGTCGTAATTTGGTTTGGTCGAATATTCAGAGGCTCCAATAGACAGAATGCAGTTAAGCTAATTGAAGTGAAGTTCCTTAATCTTAGCAACGGTTATACAGTTGAAGTCCGGATACCTATTGAGTTAGCCCATAGGTTAACAATAGGGTCTATTTGGGTAAACGGAGTAACACATCAAAAATTCGATTTTGACGATGCGCTTACTGTGATTAATGAAAAATCGGATAACCTTACTTACTCTAACCATTTTGGCATCAGCAAAGAAGGTGGAACGTACGAATTCGCTCTTAATAACTACCCCGTTGTCGGTTTGGAATCTGATACGAATACATTATTGGTAATAAACCAAGGCTCTTACAAGGTAATTATCCACCCTCTACTTTTCTATATGGCCCATTACGGGATCTCAAAAGAAGTTAATCGTGTTTTGCTAACTGATTTGTGGGTAGATATTGAAGAGAGTTTAAATCTTAATCATCCTAACCCCGAAATATCTAATACTGTAATCATTCCCGATAAATGCGTTATCGCTGATGCAGTATTTTTGCATCATCTTAAGCATGATAAGCACACTAAAACTGTAACCAAGCAACTGAATAAAAGAGTTTTAGATGCTTTTATCAAGAGTCAGAATAATTACGACCTGTCAAGAAAGTCTAGGCTTCCCTCTGCGCCTTTAAAAGTAGTTCCTTATCACGAACAGCAAATAGAGATAGGCTTTAAAGGTATTAATATAGAAGATGGCGTCATGCTCTGCACAGAGATAACAGGTATGTCCATGCCTAGAGGTGATGCGATTTCTTATGCATTCAATGAGTACGAAAAGAAACAAGGTGATTTAAGCTATTCTGAATCAGCCAAACGCTCTTATAGAGCTTTATTTAACAAAATTGATGCCAATAAATTAGTTATAGAAGCTGAAAGTAATGCGGGTAATAGTACTACTGCTGTTGTACTACAACATATCTATACTATAGGTGAGATTCGTGAATTAGTCAGGGCTGAAAATATTACTATTCAGCAATTTATTCAAAGACAAAGTGGGCAGGTTATTCCTTTAACAGAACCTGTGCCCTCAACCTACGCGATAGGTGAGAAGTCTGGCACTAATAATACCGTTGGTATGTTAAAGATTTTTATAAGTTCAGGTGTAGTAGCTTATAAAAATCCCTTATTTAAAAAGCTTCTGGGGTACGCCCAGTCTTTGAGGGCTGATACTGAATATCCGCGGTACAACCACATGGTTATTGACTGTTATAGCAATGGTCGATTGTATGGAGAGAGTGTAGAGCAATTAAATCAATATCATGGAGCCACGTACGTTACAGCGATATATGTATTGAAATTAGTAGTTAACCGCAATGTTTATTATGTTTTTGATTGCAGTATGACAACGTGGATAAATACTAGTGGTATTTGTATCAAAGTAAATAATGATGATTATTTTATGAGTTATGGAGTTAACGACGTACTAGAGCAGTTGTTTACTAATAACGGCAGACTCTTGGATCAAGATGAACTGGAGAGGCTTTATGGCTCAATAGTTAAGTTTAATCACACAGGTTCTGAGAGTAGTAATTGGGTTAGAACCGCTCTTGAAAAGCTCAACAATCCTAGCGCTAAGGAATAATTTTTATGCGTTCTTTAACTATGATTATAGCTCTATTATCTGTATCGGCTTGCTCTTATATCATAGAAGATCATGATGATAGTTATGGATCAGGTTATATCGATATTAGCAAAAGTGAATGGAATACTAAATACGATACGCCTTACCCATTTACCGTCCCTTTTGGTGAAATTTCTTGTGGGATTCACCCAAAGTTTGGTCGTGAAGTGTTTTTTGCGCCAAAAGGCTATACAGACGAGAAGTATATACCGACCCCGTTAAATAAAGCGGCCTCAGAATCATTGGAAGAGGCTAATATGACTCCTGATGTACCATACAGTATTAAAGAAAATGCAGGTCTAAATCAGGCTATTCAGATAGGCCTAAAAATATGTGATGAACAAGAACGAAGCTTATAAATTAGTAAGACTTCCTAAATAAATATTCAAACAGGCTTTCTGGCGATTAAATTAGCTTGTTAAGAATAGCGTATCTTTGGTTATAGAGTTGCTATTCCTTACTTAATTTTCGTCGTTAGAGCTGTGTTACAAAATCTTGAGTCTTTGTCATTACAGTTAGCAAAGCTATTTATCTATTGATATTTTTTCTCGTCTATTGATTTTTTAAACTCTTTAAGCGAGTCAAATGTGTCTCTATTGTTCAGCGCATACTGAATAACTTTTCTAGTAATGATCTCTAGTTCATGTAAGTCTTGATCTTGTACAATGTTTATATTATTTCCATGAGCAATATCACTTCTTAAGTCATAAAGTTTCTTAGATAAATCTCTTAATTTTAAACGACTTACCTTATCCTTACCTAAAATGAAAGCTACTCGATCTGAGACAAATGAGCTTGTAGCAAATGCTTCTGAAAGTAATGCTTCTAAAGATATGGCTAAATAAAGTAGTTTATTATCACTTTGCTGTTCAATCCAAAATTGTGAAAACCAATGAATGGATTTTAGAATTGCATCGTAATAATCATTAATTTTTTCTTGTGTTATTAATTCAACTAACCACGATACTTCATTATTACAAATGTGCCCCTCTATTATGTCTATATTTAAATCTAATGAATATGTAGAGAAGAGGCTTTTAAAATTGGTAGTAATACTTTTTTTATTGCTCAAGGAAAAATAATTTAGATTATCATGTCTAGGTTTCTGCAATGAAACAAGGTATTTCATGTCATCGGCAGGCTGTATAAGTTGTGAAAATTTCCAATTTAATATATCAATAAACCTGTTAGTTTGGGTTAAAGTGATATCTAATGCTTTCTCGCTATCTGTTTGATAGTTATTTATCAACAATACTTGATTTGGCTCTATAGTTCTATCTAGCATTATGTCTAGCCGTAAGTGAGGTGCTAGGGCAGAGATTTCATCTTTAACTGCTTCAACAGTCTTTAATGAAAAATTTCCAATACTTAGTTCCTGTTTACTTAACCTTACTCCATATAAAGGAATATAAAACAGAAGATCGGAAGCGTTTTCTTTTAGTTCAGATAAAAAACTACTTAGGTTTTCAGAATCATAATTCTCATAATTTTCATGAAAATACTTTCTAAGCCCTTTATTAATATAGGTTAAAGAAAACTGATTCCCAAAAACTTTATTTGATATTTGTTGAACTAGATTTTCCCATTTTTCTAAAGCTTCTGGTAAAAAGTGATAGTGCATACCTAACATAGAGTATCTAAAGTAATAATTATGATCATCATATGCTTGCTTTAGTTTTTCAGGTTCACTGTCGCTAATAGTATGAATTTTTTCTTTGCACTCAGAAATTTTTAAAATAAGATTTTCTATGAGTTTTTCGTGGTACATATTCAGATATTCCATCTTAGCTAAGTTATTTAAATCTTCTAAAATTCCTATAATTCACGTTATTAGAATACGTTCGATTCCTATATGGTAGACTGTGCACAAATAGAACATACATAGCAAGCACACTATTAATATTCCAGCGAGTTAAAACGTTGATATCATTAACCTACAGCTAAACATTCAACTCCTCACTAGAAATTAGTCTTATTGTATAAGAGACATTATTAGAATAAAGTATTATGTAAAATAACTAAGCGTCCCCTTTGAATAAGAACGAGTGTTTACGAAGGGTAATATTTTCTAATTAATTTTTCTTTTGAAGTTGATAGGCTGCTACTGTAGCCTATTAGCCGTTTATTTCATTATGATCCTGCTAGTTGATGCATCCATCCGATACTTTTGTATATCACCTAATATAACGATATTAATAGCCTTGTCTATCTCTGAGAGAGGTATATCAAACCATTCCGTTGCTTTATAAAACTTATCACCAGAACCTTTTGATGACATTTTTACCCTCTGCTCATAAAAAAAGGCATGTAGTACACTTTCTACTTTACGAGGGTCGGCATCGCAAATTTGCCATTCAGCTATGATATTTACAGGTTGTTGTAAAAAAGCAGTATCTTTCATTGAGCGTTTGGTACGAGCGTCACCCGTAAGTTTTGAGAATCCTATTTTATAAAGGTTTTCGTAGTGTTCTAGGTTGTCAGGCGTTTCAATAAGTTGAGCGATATAAATAACACCAGTGGGCTGACGATCATCACCAAAGTTCTTAGCTAGATCGTCGCTCACCCACTCAGGGTCAGTAATTTGAAGTTGATAACTATTTTCGTATTTGTATTGAGCAGTTGCTAAAGAGTGCGTGAGCATATTCGATTCAGTGCCATTGGAAAATATTAGGCGTAAACGCTCTTGGCTACGAGAATTTTTTCTAGCCTCAGCTTTATAAATATCAGCAACATAACAAACAAAACCGTTTAGAACGAAAACACTGCCGACAGTGATGTTTTTCGTAGAAGAAAAATTTGTCTTAGTAAATTCGCCCGATTCTATGGCTTTGTGAATCCTGGTAAATATTGGTTCAAACCTATAAAAATCTCTGCACTCAAAACGGCTCGCTATATCTTCGTCGTCATATTGGTCTTGTTTAGATCGTTCTTTGTATTGGTTATCGCT
Source organism: Psychrobacter sp. Ps7 (assembly GCF_022129225.1). Classification (NCBI taxonomy): domain Bacteria; kingdom Pseudomonadati; phylum Pseudomonadota; class Gammaproteobacteria; order Moraxellales; family Moraxellaceae; genus Psychrobacter; species Psychrobacter sp. Ps7. The sequence goes on from NZ_JADQAH010000048.1 coordinate 6,319, forward strand.
GACTACAATACCTGTTTGTACATTATCAAATATACCTAAGTCGTCACTGTTAAAAATGTCTTGTAGGCTATTATATGTAGTTGATTGTTCCTTAGAAGCTGTTTCTTGGTTATGTACGTGTTGAGTTGCACTGCTTGTATTCTCATGCTGCTTAGCTGATCTGACAGCCTCTATAGGCGATACAGGTTCAATTTCTTTATCAATCAATAACCCATACTTATCCAAATGATCTAGCTGCTTAAATACTGAGCTATCAGATCTTATAGAGTTTAACTGCCTTGATAACACCTTCTCGCTAAGTGTGTCAGCGTCCTTAGCGGGTAAGCGTCCATGACTATCTATAAAAGAATTAATATCAGAGAATTGTTGCTCTAAAATACTATTGCTAGCCTTGTTGTTAGCATTAGGTTTGACGTTATCGAATATACCTAAATCATCATTGTCAAAAATATCGCTTAATGACTTGTACTCACGGCTTTCATATATATCATCAAGTTTAATCATTGCTCACCACGCTTTCTTTAGCTTTCTGAGTTCTAGCGTAGGCCATAATCTCTGCCATACGTTTCTCTATATCATCAGATGAACTTAAGCTAGGATCACGTCCTTTAGTTTTAATAAAATTACGCACTTTCGGCCACATTAGTAGAACCTCCGCATCAGTCACACTAGAGCGATTAGCGTTAACAGCGTTATTGATGGTCATTAACACATCTTTATCAACTGTTTTAGAAAGCACCTCATAAGCGTCGTGAAACGGATTAACGGACATCACTAAATCAATTGGAAGGTTGTTGACGTTAATAAACTTGCTTCCAACTTTCACAAAGCTATTGCTAGGATTGCTTTCGTTAATGTTGCTTGATTTAGTTTTAGGGTTGTATATCTTTGCGCCCACAGGCAAGTCGCGTTCTTTGATAACATCAGCATCGCTCAACTGCTCTCTACGCTTTTCACTTAAGGTGTTGATATCTAAATAGTCGTTACCTTGCTTGATAAAACAACGCTCATTTTCTACAACCGCATCTTTAGGGAGGTTTGTGCCGTTCACGATACCACCTTGGCTGTTTAGAGCTAAGTGCCGCATGATTCCTTCTTGAATCTGACGCACTTCATCAGGCTCTAGGGTGGGGTATTTACTTCTAATAATGCTTGGGATAACGGTGTCTGAAACAGCTTGTGCTTCGATGTTATTGTTTTCTGCCGCCATATATTTTTTGATGTTTTTAGGGTTTTGACAAAGGCTAGCTAATATTTCATCCCTGTCCTTGTTTAGAATATCCATCACCCTATCAGAAGGCGCGTTTTCAGAATCATCAATAACTACTGTGCCTTGCTCTAAATCACCCTTACCTAATAAATCTAACTCACTACGACGCCTAAAGTTAATTTTGGGCTTAAGCACTTGCTCCATAAGTAGCGACAATGTTATAGCTTTCAATAAGTCGTTTACAGAATCCTCTACTTTTAACTTATCAGCTTCGGGTTCTGCGATAAGGTTGGTAAATTGGGCGTGGCTTTTACCTTTACTATCTCTTGTAGCACGACCAATGATCTGCACTACCTCAGTAAGAGAGCCGCGATAACCAATAGTTAATACGTGCTCGCAATACTCCCAATCAAAACCCTCTTTTGCCATACCAAGAGCGATAATAATATCCATTTGATCACGTTCTGTTACTGTAGCTAGGTAAGATTGTGTTCTAACCCTTGTATCATCATCAGTCACTAGGTCGGCTAATAACAACTGCCTGCCGTCATGTGTCCTAATTGTGGTGACACCTGTTTCTTCGTCGCGCCCCTCAACCTCACCGATAACGTCAATAATCCTACCAACTGTCTCGTATTTATCTGTTTCTGCGGTTTGACTATTTACATTGGGGATGTGAATAATCGTTTTTTTGGTAGTATCTAAGCATTCAGCCAAAGCACCGAAAAAAGACTTTTTATAAAAGTGATAACCTAAACCTAGTGATTTTAGGTGCTCGTAACCATTAAGCTGTTCGTAATAGGTATAGGTAACTTTTTCAAACCTACCTTCGTCTTTGTCGGACAAGATAGGAACAGCATCACCCCTAAAGTATGATCCTGTCATAGCGATGATATGAGCGGTAGTATGGGTCATAATACTATCTAATATCATACCAAGGCGATTTGATTCGCCTGCTGAGACATGATGAAATTCATCTATACCGATAAGCGTATTATTGAAAATCTCAACACCGCCACCTTCTTTTATGATTGCGTCAAAGCCATACCTAAAGCTATGATGAGTACAAATTAGAATTTGAGGCAAGCCATTGTCCTCTTTATCTTGATTCATAAACTCAGAGAAAATGGCTGTTTTACGATCATCACTTTGAGCAAGAATTAGGCATAGATTATATCTATCAGCCACATCCCAATCCGCAAAAAAACCATAATCGCTGAGTCGGGTTAGCTTAAAGGATTTACCAATGCTCATTTCAGGCACAGTAATAATCACTTTTTTAATGCCTTGATTTTGAAGCTTATCTAAGGCCAAAAACATCATTGCCCGCGATTTACCTGACGCAGGTGGCGACTTAATAAGTAGGTATTGGCTATTACGCTTCTCAAATGCGCGTGCTTGCATTTCCCTCATGCCCATAGTGTTATTTTGCTTACTTTGACCTGTTTGTGCGTATGTTTGGCTTAAAATATTTAAGGGCTTGGACATATAGTTATTCGCTCTAAAGTATAGGGTGCATGAGGTTGTTTCTTAGTTAGTTTTTCTCTTTAGACTTACTTATATTCTCAGACTTAACAAGCTTTTCATAGAGTGAAAGAAGATGTGCTAATCTTTCTTCTGTAGTGTTAAAGCCTTGTGCTTTATACAGCCTATCAACCGCATCATCAAGATTCTCATGAGCTGTTTTTAAGTCTTTTGGCATTTTTTCAGGGTCGTATAATTCGGCGAGAGTCTTACCATGATTATCAGCTCTTGCCAATATAACTTCTTCGGCAAGACTCTCAATATACTTCTTCTGTTCATCAGTTGCTTTAGGAAAAGGGAAGGTGTTGTAAACAATAGTGCCCGAATAGCGATAATCACTCTTTAGGCGACCAGCAAGTAACCGCATCCAATCATTATGAGCAATTGATGTCAAAAGCCCAAAGTCATATAGTGTACCGTTAGGTATCATTTGGTTTGCGTTCGTACAAATTATATCGTGGTTTAAAAAACCTATAGGTACATAAGCTCTATTTTCTGACGAATGAATAGGTACTAAAATATAGTTTCCTGAATTGGGTTGTGCTATTTGCCTAAATAAGTGTGGATGTGTAGCATAATCCCTAGTTGATTGTGCATCGCTATTTTCTCTTAATTCTCTCACCCCATCTAATCTTTCTTTAATTAAGGGGTGTTTAACCAAGCTTTCTAAATCAGCGCCTTCAAACCATAAGCACCACCTTTTCTGACTATGCAAAAACTCCTTAGCCCCTAGGATTTGTCTAATATACTGCTTTGAATATGGTTCATTCAGTTCAAATTCATTTTTTTCACTTTCACTTAGGTATAAATAACCACCATCAGTAGGTTTATTGCCAAATATCATTTTAGTTCTAGGCTGTATTGGTTTGCTCAGAGGTTTTACAGTAATATTACTTCCAGATACAAGATATGGGCTAATATTTTCCACTATCTCACTATGCCATGACTTATTAAGAATCTTATATATTGTTTTATTCTTACTTTCTTGTGCAGAAAGGCCTATGATAATGACATGTACACCCGCATTATGTTTAGCATTGTTAGACCACGGAAAGGTCTGATAGGCAAAGTGAATATGAACACCTAATCCAAAAATATCAGGAAATAGAGTTGCTACCTGTTCGCCTTGAGCTATGGAGTTAGTCGAAACCAATGCGAGCTGTGAATTTGACTTACTAATGTATTGCGAACCCTTCCAAAACCAAGCTGAAACATAATCTAAATATTTCAATGTTTTTTTGCCAAAAACAACTTTCATATCCTCAGCTTGCTCGTTGGTTCTATTTGTTGTACCTCCAAAGGGAGGATTACCAATAATGTAAATCTCATCCGTACCATTGTTAGGACAGACATCATTCCAATCGATACGCAGACTGTTACCATGAATAATATGACCACTATCCTTTAAGGGCAGCATAGGTGGTGAAGCGCCTAACTCCTGCTCAAATAGCACATTCATTTGATGCTCAGCTAACCATAATGACAAACGAGCGATTTGACTAGCAAAGTCGTCATACTCAATACCATATAGATTATCTAGGATAACAACACTATCAAAGCTTAAGCCTAGTAGGTTATCCTTAGAGCCTTTAAGTAAATCACGTTTTGCTTTTAAAATATCGATTTCTAGCTTGCGTAGCTCTTTGTAGGTGATGATTAAAAAATTCCCAGATCCACAACTTGGGTCAAACGTTCTGATTTTACTAATACGGTCAAGTAAAGCATCCAAACGTTCTGCTTTGTTATTTTTATGGCGATTGTCATTGCTTAGTGCCATTACCGTATCTAATTCTTCGCGTAGCTCGTCTAAAAATAGAGGTTGTATTACTTTCATGATGTTGCTAACGCTAGTGTAGTGTTGTCCTAAGCTGCCTCGTTGCTCAGGATCAATTACCGCTTGGAACATCGATCCAAAGATGTCAGGGTTAATTTCAGCCCAATTTAAACGAGCGCACTCTAATAAAATACGACGTGTACGCGCATTAAACTCAGGGATAGCAAACTGATACTTGAACAAACTACCGTTTACATAAGGAAAAGCAGCAAGGTGAGTGGGCTGATTGTCGCGCTCAGCACTAGACATAGGAAGGTCGAGAACATCAAATAAGTCAAACAGTACGCTATGAACGTCACTACCGTCTATCTTGGTAGTGCCATCAATAACATCGTGGAACTGATTGGGCTTGAATATACCCGTATCTTCGGCATAAAAGCAAAATAAAAGACGAGTTAAGAATATATTTAGTGCATGTATATCGTCAGCATTATCAAACTCATTGTACTTACGGATATGGTCAAACAAACGCCCCATTTTTTCAGAAGCTTGCACATCCGCAGGATGCTCAGAATACTCGCGGGCGCGTTCTAACCCTGCAAGTGGTAGCAAGAAATGGTAGTTTTTATAAAGGTCTGCAAATTCGCAATCAAGCGTTTCATCGAATTTGGTGTCATTGACTAGAACGGTATTAAAGTCTGTCACCATAATCATGCGTATTTTGTGTTGCGTGATAATATGACTGTCTTTCAACTCATTTAATACTTTAGAGAGGTCTTGATCGGGGCTTGCAGGCTTGAAGTATATACGATGCTTATTCGCTACCTCACCAAGCTCAGGATTTGCAGCTATGTTGTAACGTCCGTCACTCTTTTTTAGAGAGGTAATGGTCGATTTTGAGACATCTAAGAGGCTAAGAAAATCGTATATGAAGTCGTCTTTTTTATTCTTATCGATTACTTTGGTGGTTAATTTCTCTAGGTTCTCAAAAAACTGTGTTTGATTAAAGGCCATGACGCTCTCAATATTTTAAAGGTTTATGTTGTGGTTAAATTTTTGTAGAAGGTAGAGAAATCTATATCAAAAAATACCTTATCAGCTTTATTAGATTTTTGGCAGCCAATACTCTTTTTCGTTAAAAACTATCATATACATCTCTTCATTGCGTTGTTGAACAGTCAGTGCTTTCAAAGTGCTTAATGTAACATTCACCTGATGAAAGTAAGCCATAGCTAGTTGTAGCCATATCAATCTATCTTTCGGTGATAAAGGTTTATCCTTGTTATAAAGCCTCATTATCTCTTGCTCAATCTCTTTGCTTTTAAGTTTCCATACATCTTCTTTACTTGGTTTGTTGCAGACCATAACCAGCTCATAACTCTTATTTAAGAAAGTTACGAAACCATATAGAGAACTGTACTGCCCTTGCTTCAATAGTAGATACCCATCTATATGCTCTTGAGTTGGCGTATTTAAGCCTTTAACCTCATATTCTATACAAAGGTCTACGGCAGGTTGCAAAGCTAATCTGACGGACTTTAAAGAGGTTTTGCCCTCAAGTAATTTTTGATCTAAATACTTATGGTACTCCTCGATGCATCGAGGTGTTTTATTATCAAATTTTTCCAGTAGGTTAACGATACGCTCTTGCTCGGCAACTTGCGCTTTTGTAGTGGAGTCAATAGTGATTTGCTCAGTTAGAATTAACCATCGCAACACAGTTAAATGTTCACGTAAGCCATTTGGTTTGAACTCTTGCACCAATGATTCATAACTAGGTATCTTGTGCCAAATCTCATCGCAACGAATAAAAAAGTAGATAAACTTATTATGTTTTAGGGCGGCTACCATGCTGCCTTTACAGTCTGCCAACCATTCAACAAAATCAGAATAGGCTTTTTTCGTTTCATTAGATTTTAGTAGGTAATCGTTCAACTCAGCTTCGTGTAACAGTCTCTTTAGCCAGTAGCAATCTTGACATTGCTTTCCCATTCCCGCTGGCATCAACTTATTGCAACTGGTGCAAGATACTTCACCAAACTCATCGCATTTTTTGCAAATCCTACCCTGCTCGGTATCGATCAACTCCCTATACTTATGACACAGCGCGCAAATCTCCATAACGTGTCGCCCATAACAACTTATACATATAGGCTGATCATGCGAAATTTTTGAGTATCTACTGATATTTCTTTTTAATTGACCGCACTCAAAGCACGTTTTTTTGACCTTAAAGTAACTCTGATAGCATATTTGGCATACTCGTCCATATTCAGTATTAGCGCCATCTTTAAACGCATCACCATCACAACGAATACAAGGCTCACTCATGCGGCAGTTAGCACAAACTGCAAAACTTTCTTTCTTATGTAAGCGACCCAACTCTCCGCACTTGCTACATGGTTTTTTGATAAACCATATTCGATAACAGTTGGCACAGTACGTTTCACCCTTGTAGCGCCTTTGGATTTTAACGCTTTTATTGGCACATTGATCGCACCTGGTTTTAGTCTTTTTTGAGGTGATTGTCATAATATTTCAGCATAGTTATTTTACGTTTTAATCTATTCCAAGAAGCTGTGACTGCTTCTGGAGAAGCAGGCTGCACCTCCTCTGATTGTGCCAGATATTTGCGTGTTGGAGTCTTGGGCAGCTGGTTGTAGACTTGATGGAATGCCTGGGGTATTACAGTATGCCTTGACCATTGAAAGCTATTCTGAGTAACGTCTAACTCTTTACAGCCCTTCAACCAATCCTCACAAGTTATCTCAAAGAGATAGAAAGCACATCTAAGTAATAATGCCCTTTCTTCTATAGGAAGGTAATCAAATCTTAAGGCGGTTTTAGGTAGTGATAAACTGCTGACATCAATACCAAAATCCAAAAGCAATTTTGCAAACATATAATTAGGATTTCTCAGCGCTATTCTTACTATATTGATTAAGAATATTAGGTAGTCAAACCAATCATTCATGCTGACTGTTTCACCTAGAACAGTACCTTGCTTGTCGTGAAAAACCTTATCTATCTTCAGTTGGAACTGGTAATTTTCTACTGTTGGTATTGAGTTGTGACCTGCCTTGCCAAGCTTACTGCGACAAAAATGACAATGGTTTATAAATCTCTGCTCGGCATTGATTAGCTGTGGTTGATAAGGGTGATCACAGTGAGGGCATTCCGTCTGTAAAAGCTTTTTATGCTGGGTGCAGCAAACCGACCATGTAAAACGCCACTGTAGCTTCAAGTAAGCACTCTTGCCGTCTTCCATACAGTTAGGGCAGTAAGGATAGCCAATTCTTGAGTAGCGATTTCTTTTGGATAAAGGTTGTGTCCAAGGCACAGGAGTCCTACTACTTATATGGTCACTTAATGGTTGTGAGAGGCTCATTAAGTTTTGATTATCAAAATCATCTATAACAGTTCTTGCTAATACAGCCATATCTGCATGGATATGCGAGTCTATATGCTTGAAGCCTTTGTCAACATCACAAGTCCAGACACGACGACTTGGCCAAAAATAGTAAGCCAATGTTTGAGGGTCACAACCCTGGTTAAGTGCCGCTCTTACCAGCCATGACGTTATGCTCTCGCCTTTATAGAAAGGAGTCGCGATTGTTAATGGTTTTATCCGATAATTTTGCGCAACCCTCTTGTCGGTCTTAGCCATGACTTATCCTCAATCATTTTCTTTGTGATCTGTTCGTCACCCGATTTAATCGCCTCAATAGCACATTCATTTATCAATCTTTTTACATTGCCAATATTGCCGCCACTAATACTGTAAATTAAGTTCAATATTGCAGTTTCAGTTAAGTTTGACGCTTTCTTTAATGGTAATATTCGCTCAAAGCTTCCCACAAGTTTTTTGAAATCCCTATCGTTTTGCCATAGAGGCAGTTCAGCCACATCAAATCGACTAATGTGCTGCGGGTCCGTGTGTAGAATCCTCACCGCATCTTTCGTTCCACTAAGCACAATAGGTAACTGCAGAGCGTTGCAAAGGTACTTAATAGCATTCATTATTAATCGCTGTTGTCTGGCTGTTCCCGTCAGCATTGAGTGAGCTTCATCAATAATTAGTATCTTTACATGAGTTTCGCGTAGTATATGAACGACCTGAGCACGTAACACACCTGCTGAATCACTCGATTTATATGGCAGTGCAAAATAATCAATTAAGCTAATGTATAAGTCTTTTTCATTCGCCGATGGCGGGGCTTGTATCAAGCAAACAGGTACGATTAGGTCTTCATCAGCGTAGCTCTGGCCAAACCTTTTGGCGAAGTCTTGAATAATAGTTGTTTTACCATTATTGGAGTCGCCAATTAGCAAGAGGTTGGGCATTCGGTGCTGCTTTACTTTATTCATTAAGCCTTGCATGACATCTAAGACCTCATTCGCTCGGCTGTAGCCAATCCATCTTGGAGAATCAATAAACTCAATCCGTTCATTGTCTGGCAACAAAACAATAGGTCTGAATTTTTCATGAACATGGCCGTAATCTGTGCTTGTCATCACCTGATGTCCTCAAAGAAGTCTAAATCATCACTATCATCATTTTCTGAATATTTAGCATCAACAGTTACCGTAGTTTGTCTGCTATTAATATCGTCTTTTACAGGCTGATGTATCTCTTGCGATTTAACGTGGAATTTTCGGCGTTGCCCCTGCCTACGAAGCGTCAAAGTGCTTTCCTCTGATGACTCCACTAAGGCTTGCATGTCTTCCCATGCTTGATAAATTAGCGCTTCGCTAACTGTTCCAGACTGCTGTTTTACCTGTTTGTAGATTTGTCTATATTCCCATAAGCTCATAGCTGGGAGTGCTTGATTTGCTAAAGGTATATCAAAGTAAGTCTTCAAAATAGGGTCATAAAACCAAATGATACTAATATCTCTTGGGTCTTGCCGAAAAATGAATTTCCGCTTTTTCTTAGTGGTTTTATCGGTCTGATTAATAAAATTGTTTAAGCTAGGATCGTAATAGTTTAAACCTCCGATATTTACTCCATTACGCTGTACGGTACGTTCAATACCTGGCATAAAATCAAGTAACAATGTTTTATGACTAGAAGGTAGAGCAGGTATGCCAATGCCTTCATTAAAGTTGTCACCAAATATTCCAAGTTGCCATTGCGCTGTTGGTGTTTTGCCAATAGAGCGATGAACTGACTGATGGTAAATCTTAGTGATATAAGTTAAAAACCACGTTTCAAACTCGTCGAGTGTTAGAGCGGCATTCTTTTCAGAATCATAATTATCTTTTTGCTTAATATTTGAGAAAGTAGTACCCGGAAGCTCATGTATTGTTTTCATTAGAGTGCCAATTAAGCGCTCAACATGACCGCCAAACTCAGGACGGGCTACAGGCCTAAACTCAATATCTATGCCGTGAAAAGCACAAGATTTCTGTAAGCTCACAGCCCTAAAATCCGATCCATTATCGACATGGATTTTTCTTGGCATACCAAATACATCCCAGGTAGCATCACCTAACCCAAACTCTAACAATAGGTCTGTCTTTGGTAAAATACTTCTTGAAATGCACATACCTACCGAAGTCACTGATGGTGCATCGAGTGATATGTAATACCCCGTAATCATTCGACTATAAACATCAGTAGCCACAGTAAGAAATGGCCTTCCAATAGGCTTCCTGTATTTATCATCAACTAAGATAATGTCTACTGGGGTGTGATCGATTTGAATAACGCTAAGCGGGTATTCTGCGTTAGGGAAGAACCCTGCTTTTGGTGTGAATTTGTCTTTGGCTTTCTCACGATATCCACGGCCCCGCAGGAAGTCGCGCTCGCTAATACTGTTGATTCGCCTTCGTACTGTGCTCTCACTAGGCTTAACACAGCCTAGTCTATAACAGCGCTTATAAACCTCACGAATTGTGGCCTCAACTGATGGGCGTTGCTTACATAGATAATGCTCATTTATGACATCATCGATAAGTTTTTCTAAGTCTTTAGGTATTCTGTTTTTTCCGCTTTTCCAGCCACGTTTTTTGTCAAGTAACGATGCTACAGAGTTTGTTGACTGGTAAGACTTAACCCATCGTTTTAAAGTCCTTGCAGATACCTTTGTTTCGTCAGCACGTCTCTCATAACCGCGTTCACCCGTGTATTCGTCATAAGCACCACCTATCAATGGCTTAATAGCTAAATATTTCTTCTGTGCTTTCTGCCAGTCTTTATCACTAATATCATTCAAATCTACCTGTATTGAAACATCGTTTTTATCAGTGATATTTCCAAAATCATGAACGCTTAGTACTTCATTTCTTAAGTTGGATAGGTTTTTGAACACAGCTTGGTTTATATCCTCAAGATACTCCATCAATTGATATTCTTCGCTATTAGACTTCCTTCTATACACTCCGCCAAGCGACATTTGAATATAATTTCGTTCAATATTGTCATAGTGATGATCGACTTGTACGCCAAGATTCTCATTAACCAATTCATAGTCATCGTTGTTAATACTCATGCCATATCTCCAGTTTCTCGCTTCGGATATCGCTCCAAATATTAAATCCGATCATTTTATTTGCCATCAAGTACCACAAAAGATGTTTGCCTTGGTTACGATAAAAATGCGATTTAAAGTAACGTTCTAATACGTACTCAACTGTCGTATTACCCCTTAATTCAATGTCTTGCAGTACCGCTTTAACCTCTTCTGGCACAACGGTAGTATTCTTATAGCGCATTAGAAAATTAATATTCTCTAAGGCTAAATGATGGATTCTATCTTCATCATAAATGACAAACCTAAACTCACGCTCTCTGCAAAATTTGATAGTTGCCTTCCATTTGTCTGACCAGTCTCGCCAGTTTGTTTGCCATTCTGTTTTTGGCTTAACTTCAACTATAAGAGACTTGCTGGTATCAGGTTTCATCTGAACAAAGAAATCAGGCGTGTATTCATAGCTTCTACCATTTTTAACAAAGGGTATAGCGATAGGTTGCGGGACTATATCAATCACATCATCTCTAAAAGAATGATAAATGATAAAGTCACGCTCTAATGAAGATTCAAACGCAATCGAGTCACCTTTGAATGCAACATGGCCTGATATGCTTCTACGAGTCGGCTTTATTTTTCTGACTTGTTTCATAAATAATATGACAGCTATTTAGAAAAAATATAAGAATATGACAGCTATTTAGACAATTTACTGACATCTATTGTGATAATTATGGCACGAAAAGCCTATAGATGCGTTAATTTTATGACATTAATTGTGAAAACTGACAGTGGCTCACGACCAAAACCGGGTGAAATTACCCTTGCCAATAAAGGCGTATTATTCCTTGACGAATTGCCAGAGTTTGATCGGAGTGTGCTTGAGGTATTGCGTCAGCCGTTAGAAGCCAAGCAAATCACTATTAGCCGTGCCAACTCGCAGATGACTTTTCCGGCAAATTTCCAATTGGTCGCTGCCATGAATCCATGTCCATGCGGCTATGATGGCGATACCTCAGGGCGTTGTCGCTGCCGACCTGAACAGATTAAACGTTACCAAGATAAACTATCAGGTCCACTGCTTGATCGCATTGATTTGCATATCACTGTACCTGCGCTGCCAATTGCCGACTTGCAAAATGCTCAAGCTGGCGAAACCTCCGAACAAGTGCGAGTTCGAGTCATTGCCGCACATAAACGTCAGATGCAGCGGCAACAAAAGGTCAATAATGAGCTTAGCCCTAGCGAGATTGATAAATATATCCAACTCGGAGAGGGTGAACAGCAACTATTACAGCTCGCTCAGCAGCGCCTAAATCTATCGGCACGCGGTTATCATCGAGTATTGCGAGTGGCGCGTACCATTGCTGATTTGGCTGACAGTATCGATATTAATAGCGCCCATGTGTCTGAGGCGCTGAGTTATCGGAGCAAATAATAATTTCAAAGAATGGCTTAAATGAATCATTCTAATGTTCAAATTTTAGCTGTCTATCTTATAATTTTTGAAAATATATTCTACTAATGCCGCAAAGTCATCAAAGGCTTCGGTAGGGTTTAGCTCACGGATATCTTGTCCATAATTATAACCATAAGACAGCCCGAAAGTATCCATATTAGCATTTTGTCCGGCTAAGATATCGTTTCTAGAATCGCCAATCATCACAGTTTTTTCTGGAGTGACATTCAGCGCTTCACAGACATGTATTAGGGGAGCAGGATCTGGTTTTTTGACGGGTAAACTATCACCGCCTAATACTTCACTGAATAAGTCCTGCCAGCCAAAGGATTGCAATATTTTCGGTACAAAACGAATCGGTTTATTGGTCACTAACGCCAGCATAAATCCCGCCGCTTTTAGCTTTTTTAATCCGCTATCGACATCTGGGTAAGCAACGGTTTTGCTACCACTGAGGTTTTTGTAAGCCTCAAAAAACAGATGCTCTGCGTGATTGGCTTCCTCGACCGTCAACTCGCCTTCTAACACGTCTACCTTACCTGCTAGTGCGCGCTCTACCAGCAATCTTGAGCCATTACCTATCCAGTTTCGTATGGTCTCGATAGGGTAGGTGTCTTTACCAATCGTGGTCAGCATGGCATTGGTTGCATCGGCCAAGTCAGGCACACTATCAATGAGCGTGCCATCAAAATCAAAAATCAAAAGTTGCTTAATATCTACAGTCATTATTATTTGCCCACGCTATCAATTTTATACTTTTTGGAGTATTAGCTCCAAGCCCTCATTACCTTAGCACAGCAAATCATGAATTCAATTATTTAACAGCCTGCCATTATAGATATTTCTATCTTTTCAGACTAAGGGTAATGTTTTAGTGATATGTTTTATGCTTATTCAACCTCTTTATAACGTTCGCGATGTTCCTTTTTCATTCTTAAATAATCTTCGTTCTCACGACACTCGTCCCACTTTTGTTTAAATATGCGCGCTGACTCTGCTTTGACTGGATCTTCGATTTGTCGTGGCAATTCTTCACGACCATGTGCGCCGCTTTGACCTTTTTTATCATCGGGCACTGGCCCTTTATATTTTTTGCCGCCTTTGTGATTGGCGTAACGACGGGCGCGGGTATAGCCCATTTGAATAAATTTGCGCGCCATATCTGCACCGACAAAGTCATCGGCCGCCAGATAATCTAAAAACATCTGATAAATTGTCTCGCTGCTCTCAAGCGCAATATCAGGGGTCGCAAAGCGCCAGTGTGGCAGGATTTCAGACTTATACGGCTCTACCAATAATACGCCTTGCTCGCCGCGACCGACCCGATATAGCTCGGGCTGCGCGCGCAAATCTAGGTTTTTATAATCCAAATCGTAATCGAACGCTCTCATCGCTTTTCCCTATTGGTATTCGTCATCTGTCAAATTTATCATTATCAATACTATCGAGTATACTGAGCGCCGCTGTCTAAAAAACAGCACAAAAATGTTATGCAACCGTGACAGTAAGCGTTTAGCATGAGAAGCGTAGCGAATAGAATCAATCATTGAGCAGGTCTGAGTAGGTTAAAGTTATGACAGTTAATAAAAACATCCTCAATAGAATCAATCTAGCTGGCTCGACTTTTACGATGTCGTTAAAAAGTATATTTGTGATATCGGTGCTGCTGCTCATCAGCGTGTTAAGCACCAATGCTGCCCATAGCGCATGGTTTGAGCAGTTGATTCCGCAAGGAGAAACTTACACGGTACGCGAGATAGATCGTGATTTGGCGTTCGTGATTGATGGTTTCATTTATGATGCGCGCACGTCTTGCTTTTTAGCAGTGGGCGATAGAGTGATATTTTTTGAAGGGCGTCATGGTATCGATTACCGCGCGACGGTTTATGATTTAGACTCGCGTGAACGTTGCGAGGTGTTATTAAGAAGACGTTTGTCATAAGCTTTTAGACTTATTTCAGAACGGGATATAAGCATAAAAAAAGCCCCGAACATTGCTGTTCGGGGCTTTTTAGAATTCTTAAACGAATGGTGGCTCGAGGCAGGTTCGAACTGCCGACACACGGATTTTCAATCCGTTGCTCTACCGACTGAGCTATCGAGCCGTCTTCGTTGAGGCGCTATTAAACTAAATATAGGCGTTGCTGTCAAGTAGTTTTTGCATAATAGAAGATAAATAATCAAATATTGGCAAAATTAACAGTTTTTGCTCTCGATTTAGTCTTTAACACGCAGTAAATCATACTCGCTCATAATACGATGGATATCCGCATCAACAGGGACAAACTCACGTACGCCTTTTTTTACCTCGGCATCATAAACCAGTTTAATAAACTTAGCATCGATAGCGCGACCGCGATTTTGCTGATGTACCGTTAAATATTGCAGACGCTTGGCGTCGGTTTGCCCATCATCAAAACAGGCAACTGCAGCGATAGGCTTGTCATTAAACATACCGACATATAGATATTGCCCGCGCTTAAAACCCTGCTCAACGATATTTAATACCTCGATACCATCAGGCTGCGCATCATCGCTATCATATAATGCCTGCAAGCGCTCTGCTAGCTCATTGTCGCGCGCAGGTTTTTTGATAAGTGGTGCATCCAAGCTATTAATGGCGATCGCTTCTAAAGGCATAGCAGTTCCTATAAACAGAGAGTTTCTATCGTATAAAGTAGCAGTATGACACAGCACAAAGTTATAACACGGCAAAAAGTCATAGAAAGTGGGCTGTAGAATATGATATCTAAAAGTCAGTGCAAGTCATGATTAATAATACTGAACACACTATTTTAGCAGAATGCGGTAATTTTGTGCGTGGTTTACCGCTTGGTCGTGGCAGTAAATGTTAGGGTTTGCTATGATGAGGCTAGATGATATTTAGTACGTACAAACCCTAGGGCGTGTCCTCAATTCAATCGATAGTTATCTAAATGGGTTAAAAATGGCTAAATCTTGCCAAACGGCGTCAAATAGCTGACTAATATCTCGATATTATCTGCGCTATTTTCCTTGTTTGACTGCAATTTATCTCATTTTTATCGCCATTTTTAAAATGAGGACACGCCCTAATACCTTGATATCTTTTGTATATATCATTTTCTAATACATTTTTTGCTAGCGCTGATCCAGACACTAGTAAATTATTTGGGCATGTTTCGCCTAATTTATTGACCGCTTTTCACTGATAAAAAACTGATAGAGAGTAGCCATGACAGCCAATGCAACGACGACTGCTGATACACCTGAGCAAAATGTACCGAAAAACCTAAATCTACACGGTCGCCCTGAACGTATTGCGACCGTTGAGCGCATTACTGCTGAGACCCAAGTGACTTGTACCGTCAATCTTGATGGTACGGGTCAAGGGGTTGTAGATACTGGCGTGCCGTTTTTGGATCATATGATTGACCAAATCAAGCGTCACGGTTTGTTTGACTTAGAAATTAAATGCAACGGTGATACCTTTATCGATGACCATCATAGCGTTGAGGATACTGGTATTACCCTTGGACAAGCATTTAACAAAGCATTGGGTGACAAAAAAGGCATTCGTCGTTATGGGCATTTTTATGCGCCGCTCGATGAATCATTGACCCGCGCTGTCGTCGATCTATCAGGGCGTCCGGGTTTACACATGGACATTCCCTTTACCCGTTCGCATGTCGGTAATTTCGATGTTGACCTGTTTAGTGAATTCTTTTATGGTTTTGTGAACCATTCTTGGATGACGGTGCATTTAGACAATTTAAAAGGCAAAAACAGCCATCACCAAATCGAGTCTACCTTTAAAGCGTTTGCTCGTGCGCTACGTATGGCGTGCGAATATGATGAGCGTGCACTCAATACTCTGCCATCGACTAAAGAGGCGTTTTAATGGCTAAAGTAACCAAAGTAGCGCTACTAGATTATGGCATGGGTAATTTGCACTCTGCTAGCAAAGCACTATCGGTAGTTGGGGCGGATGTTTCTATTACCAATGATCCTAAAGTCGTCGCGGCAGCAGACAAGATCGTCTTCCCCGGTGTTGGTGCGATGCGTGACTGTATCGCTGGCATGCATGAAGCAGGGATTGATGACGTCATACGCCATGCGGTGTTTAATAAGCCTGTTATGGCCATCTGTGTGGGCATGCAGGCATTGTTTGAGCAGTCCGCTGAAAATGGTGGTACAGACTGCTTGGGTATCTTAAACGGCACTGTAGAAGCATTTGACCCGACGTGGAAGGATCAGCAGGGCGCTACCATCAAAGTACCGCATATGGGCTGGAATACTATCAATGGTATGGACTTTGATCACCCATTGTGGAGTGGTATTGAGGACAACGCGCATTTTTACTTTGTACACAGCTATTACTGCGAGCCTACTGATAGCGCACAAGTGGCAGCGATATGTGACTATGGTCAACCGTTTTGTGCCAGTGTCATCCAAGATAATTTATTTGCGACTCAGTTCCATCCAGAAAAGAGCCATACCGCAGGCTTGCAGCTGCTAAAGAACTTCGTCGAGTGGAATGTGTAAGTAGGCGATAAACGTGAAGTGAATATTTAATTTAGTAGAAGGTAGATTATCCATTATATAATCTGCCTTTTTTATGCTCAGCCATCACTTTGTAGCTGCCACTCTTTAGCTATTATAGTTTAGCCATCATGGTTTAGTGATACTCTCAGTCGTTTTCTACTTGCTTATATTTGGAATACTCTAGTGGATTTTACCGCTTTTAAAATCAATATTATTGAAGTATCTGGACTTGCCAAAGATGCCTTACATATCTATGTCGGTGTCGGCATCTACCTTTTGTGTCTGCTTGTGCTGCGTCCTATCATTAAAAACCAAAGCATCAGATCATTCATGGCTTTAGTCGTCGTGACGGGCATTGCCTTATTGGGCGAGTATTTAGATAATCGAAATACGATTGAAGCATCAGGCATGGCTGGCTTAAGCCACGAACAGCTGGTCGCCAGCCTCCGCGATTTGATCAATACGTGCCTGCTGCCTTACGTGCTCTATGCGCTGAATAAGTGGACGACACTCTTTCAGGCGACCATCAATAAGCCTAAATCATTGACCAAGCGCCATAAAAAAACGGACTATTAATCAGTCCGTTTTTTTGTTTTGCTATTCGAGTTTATGATGGTTCTATTCACAAAAATTAGAGCAGCAAGAAAAACTCGTTTCAGTACTACGTATGGTAGGC
>NZ_JADQAH010000048.1:24058-25589 GCF_022129225.1 Psychrobacter sp. Ps7
TAAACTAAACTAAACTAAACTAAACTAAACTAAACTAAACTAAACTAAACTAAACTAAACGAGTTTGACTCCGCTAATCTTATTTTTTGGCTTCATCATACAACTCACGCACCACTTCACCAATCGCTGCAATACCATCAGTCAGCGTCTGCTCATCAGCCGCGATGCTCATACGAATACATTCATGTGCATGCTGATAATCACTGACATCGACACCAGGAAAGAAATACTTACTTGGTACAACGAGCGTGCCTTTTTCTTTTAAAATCTCGTACAGCTCAACCGTGGTAATCGGCAAGTCTTTAAACCACAACCATAAGAATATCGCGCCTTCAGGCTTATGAATCATCAACGGATAATCGCCCAAGGCTTCTTTTAATAGCTTCACCGCGAGGGTCGCCTGCTTTTGATAAAACGGCTTAATCTCATTATCGGCTAACTGCTTGATACGATCGTTTTCTACCAATGGCGTGGCAATCGCTGCACCAAAGCGTGTCGGCGCTAGATTCACCACCGCATTCATCGCGCTGACCGCTTCAATCACTTTGGCATCAGCCACGATAATACCAGTACGCATACCGGGCAGACCAATTTTAGACAGGCTAAAGCACAGAATCGTATTGTTATCCCACGTCAAATGCGCGTCTGAATAGATGATGTTAGGGAAGGGCATACCGTAGGCATTATCGATGATAAGCGGTATGTCATAACGTTTGGCAATCTCGGCCAAATGCGCCATTTCGTCATCAGTCAGCACGTTACCCGTTGGATTAGTCGGGCGTGAGCAGCAAATCGAACCGATACGGCCTTCTTTTAGCGCTGGCAAGTTCTCTAACGCCTCAAAATCCACACGATATTTAAAAAAGCCTTCTTCGCCATCGTGCGTCACTTCATCGATATGCGGCAATACGGCTGCGAAATGCTGACCTTCCACATGCACATCGCTATAGCCAATATACTCAGGAGTCAATGGCAGTAGAATGGATTTGTCGACAGATTGGTTCTGCTCATCAGTGAACGCACCACCAAATAGATTAAACAGGTAGAAAAACGCATTTTGTGAGCCATTGGTCAGGGCGATGTTGTCCGCTGTGAGGTTCCAATCATAATGACGGTTAAAGAAGCCAACCAACGCATCGATAAAGGCGGCATCACCCTGCGGATTAGAGTAGTTTGCCATGCTGATAATCGCGCTACTGTTGGGTACGCCTGCGTCGTTATCAACACCAAGCGCCTTATACGTCTCCAAAAATAGCTCATTGACGGCATCAATTTTGGCAGGGTTACCACCGCCCAGCATGTTGACTGGCTGATCGCTTTTTAGCGCGTCGCCCAGATCATCCATCAATTGTGAGATGCCAGTGGGCTGGGTGAATTTTTGACCGAACTTTGAGAATTTCATAAGACTACCATGCTGTTTTGGAGGATGTTGTAAGAAGGAATTTGATTGATAAAAGTTAGGCTAGTATAGCAAATGAGGGCTAGGTAATCCCCCCAATAAATAAGCAAACTGCATGGCTGATATTGGTTT
>NZ_JADQAH010000082.1:0-1143 GCF_022129225.1 Psychrobacter sp. Ps7
TCCAGCCACAAGTCATAACGACTGCCATGCCAGTCGATAATCGCTTGATACAACGGCTCGGTCGGCACGGTGTAACCCAATATGCCATGCTGCGTTACTTGCTCAATCGCCGATAAAATAGGCTGAGCAGTCTTAAAGTCCATATCCGCGACCCACAGCGGAATGGTGTCATCGGTATAATGCCATTTAAACGACCCCGTGTTACGTCTGTCTATTATTTCATCAAAGTTGTACAGCACCGATGCTCTCCTTTACGGTAGTTTTATATTATAACTGTTCATTCGTCGGCTTAAATGACCTTTGAAAATATAATGCTATCATTATTTGAATAATGGTTAAAAATTAGTGTTACATTAATGTTGCGGACTCTACATATGATCAAGTTATTTATGCCAAAGTACGCTGACATTGCAAGGATTGTAATCTATCGGCTTTTACCCACCCCCCCCCTACTAAGCCAAGATGGCTTGTCTAAAAGGATTTAGCATGATGAAAATGGATTCCCTATCAAACGTAGCACTTAAAAGTACGATACTCAAAATCAGTTCCCTTACTCTCGCCATTGCCGCAACTTCTGCATGCACTGCTATGGCAACAGGTGCTGACTCCCAAGTTTCAAATACCCAAACCACTACGAACAGTACTGCCATTACTTTAGGCAATAGTGCTATGTCTAGCGGCACTAACGACACGGTTGCTATCGGTAATATGGCCATTGCAGGTCTGAACTCAGCAACCGCTGTCGGCGGTCAAGCCAACGCTGCTGGGCTAGGTTCAACCTCTATCGGTTGGCAATCAAAAGCCACTGCCGAACGCGCGCAAGCCTTTGGTCATCTAGCCAATGCTAGCGGTGTTCGCTCTACCGCAGTTGGCGAAGCGGCAATCGCTGGTGGTACTAACGATACGGTCGCTGTCGGCAATAAAGCCAATGCAGGTCTAAACTCCGCAACGGCTGTTGGCGGGGAAGCCAATGCCGCAGGTTTAGGCTCAACCTCTATCGGTTGGCAATCAAAAGCTACTGCCGAACGCGCGCAAGCCTTTGGTCATATAGCCGATGCTAGTGGTGTACGCTCTACCGCAGTTGGTGAAGCGGCAGCCGCACAAGGTGCAAACTCGGTAGCGTTAGGCAATAAATCTATGGCT
>NZ_JADQAH010000049.1:0-24648 GCF_022129225.1 Psychrobacter sp. Ps7
ACGGTGCGCGTAAAGTATGGCAGCAGATGAAAGCTGACGGGTTAAAGGTTGCTCGTTGTACCATAGAGCGTTTAATGAGACAGCATGGCCTACAAGGTGTCTGGCGCGGTAAGGGTAAAATAACAACTCACAGCCGTGATGATCAAAAGCGTGCTGATGACCTAGTCAATCGTAACTTTAGCGCTCATCGCCCTAACCAGCTCTGGGTGGCAGACTTTACTTATATCAAGACGATAAGCGGCTGGGTGTATACCGCTTTTATTATTGATGTGTTTGCTCGCGCTATTGTGGGCTGGAAAGTATCTAATCGTATGAACACAGATATGGTGATGGCGGCGTTAAATCAAGCAATAGCAGATAGAAACTATCCCAAAGATGTGATTCATCACAGTGATCGAGGGGTTCAGTATTTATCCATTCGCTATACTGATAAAATGGCTACATGCGGTGTTATAGCTTCTGTCGGTACGACAGGCGATTCATACGATAATGCATTAGCTGAAACGGTCAACGGGCTTTATAAGTCTGAGGTGATTCATTATTTAAAACAGAACTGGACTGGTGTGAACGATGTTGAACTAGCAACCCTTGAATGGGGGGATTGGTTTAATAGAACACGATTGCATAGCACGATTGGATATGTGTCACCCTTTGAGTTTGAAAAGCGGTATTATGATAATTTAACCCTGTCAGGCATCGCTGCCTGACTCAAGTAAATCACTCTCCGATAAAGTCGGGGCGGTTCAGTTTAAATATGAAAAAATGCTTGAAGCCACACCTTTATCTACTACTGATAAAAAAAATATATTAGAAGGTAAGGAAACGGTATTAGATAGAACGCGCCGTCTCTTCTACGTTATTTGTAGTCGTGCTCAAGAAAGCTTAGCTATTGTCGTCTATTCAGAAAATCCACAAGCTGTTAAAGATTATGTTGTTTCTGAAAACTGGTTTACTGAGCAAGAAGTGATCCTTCATCAATAGATACTAGTTGCTTTGAGGTGCGTTTTAGCCCCGACTGTAGCGGTATCCTGCTAGATTGGGCAAGTTGCGATGGCTAGGTTTTGGGGTGGCGACGCGAAGCAAGCGACGACCCAAACCGTAGCCATCGCCGCGCCCAGACTGGCAGATACAAGTGGAAGGCGGGAAATAGCTCCCCTAAAATCGTTGGGTGTCGAAAGCTCCACACCAACCTACCCTAAATACTCAAAATTCAATCTTCAAATCCCAAACACAAAAAAGGTGAGCATTACGCCCACCTTCTTATTTTGAAAAACAGCTGTCTAAAACAATACTCTAAAAAGCCTTAGCCTATCTTAACCAAGCACGAGCGTTGCGGAACATACGCATCCACGCGCCGTCTTCATCCCACTCTTCTGGTTTCCAGCTGTGGTTATAGGCTTTTAGGTTACGTTCAGGATGTGGCATCATAATCGTCACACGACCATCAGTGCTACACAGACCCGTGACACCGCCGACCGAACCGTTTGGATTGAGCGGATAGGTCTCAGTTGGATGACCTTGGCTATCGACATAACGCATCGCAAGCTGACCGTGTTTGGCCATACCGTCAATCTCTGTGTTGTCTAGTGTGGCATAGCCTTCACCATGCGCCACAGCGATTGGCAAGATGCTGTCTTGCATGCCTTTGAACAGGATAGACTTGGTACGCTCGATTTTCACATTGACCGTACGCGCTTCAAAACGAGCTGACTCGTTAGCGATGAAGCGTGGGAAGTTGTCCGCACCTGGGATGAGGTCTTTTAACTGAGCCATCATTTGACAACCGTTACAGACACCTAGCGAGAAGGTCTCAGGACGGGCAAAGAAGCGGACAAACTGCATACGTAACTCGTCATGGAACAAGATAGAGTTTGCCCAACCAGAGCCTGCGCCCAGTACATCACCATAACTAAAGCCACCACAAGCGACCAGACCGTCGAAGTCACGTAGATTGATACGACCATTCAGTAGATCGCTCATGTGTACATCGACCGCTTCAAAGCCAGCTTGCGTGAAGCCTGCTGCCATCTCTGTCTGCCCGTTGACGCCTTGCTCGCGCAAGATAGCGACTCTTGGTTTGCTTTCACGACTGGCTAAATATGGTTCTTCAACTTTTTGGTTCAAATCAAAGTTTGGAGCAGCGATCAGGCCTTGATGGCTTGCATCAGCGATTAAGTCATACTCTTGCTGTACGCACGCTGGGTTATCACGGCGACGCGCGATCTGATAACTGACCTGAGTCCACGCTTGCTGCAATTCAGTACGGCTAAAGCTGAGAGTGTCATTACCCATGAGCGTTGGCGTTTGGATAAGTAAGCTGTCTTCTTCTGAGCTTTGACCCACGAGGCTCAGCATATCAGCAACGTTAAACTCTTCTGCCAATTGCATTAAAGCAGCGACGTTTTCTGGCAATACTTGGATGACTGCACCCAGCTCTTCACTAAACAGCTGACCGAGTAAGTTATCATCCGTCAATGACAGCTTGATGCCTTGACGGCTGGTGAACTGCATCTCAGCGATAGTCGCTAGTAGACCACCATCACCGATATCGTGATAGGCGCTGATGACGCCTTGTGCATTACCTGCTTGGATAAAGTTGAAGAAATCAACCAAGTCGCTTGGCTGTGCCAAATCTGGGCAATCGTTACCCAATTGGCTCAGCGTTTGCGCAAGGATTGAACCGCCTAGACGTAGCTTGCCTTTAGACAAGTCAATACGGTAGAACGCGCTGTCGCCATTGATTAGCTCAGGGGTTAGCGTTTTTGCCACGTCAACCACAGGAGCAAAGGCAGTAATCACCAAGCTCATTGGTGATACGACTGATTTATCCGTCTCACCTGCTTCACTGCTGTCAGTCCAGTTGGCACGCATTGATAGCGAGTCTTTACCGACTGGGATAGCGATACCCAGTGCTGGGCACAGCTCTTCACCGACGGTATAGACAGCGTCAAACAATGCTGCGTCTTCGGCATCATCACCACAGGCTGCCATCCAGTTCGCCGACATTGTGATATCAGACAACTGAGCAATACGCGCACCAGCGATGTTGGTAATCGCTTCACCAATTGCAAGGCGTGCTGAGGCTTGTGGGCTGATTAGGGCAACTGGTGTACGCTCACCGATACTCATCGCTTCACCGCTCATCACCTGACCATTGAGCGCGATCAAGCCTGACGCCGTCACAGCACAATCTGATACAGGCACTTGATAGCGACCCACATACTGATCACGGACTACCATACCCGTGATAGAACGGTCACCAATACTGATCAAAAATGATTTGCTGGCGACCGTTGGGTGACGCAACACGTCTTTGATAGACTCAGCTAAATTAACATCGCCTAACTCTAATGCAGGTAAGCTGTTGTCATGACGCTCAAAGCTACGCTTCATCTTCGGCGTACCACCGAGTAATACTTGCATCGGCATATCGACAGGCTGCTCAGCGAGCAAGGTATCGTCAACGACTAGCTGACGCACATCCGTGGCTGTTCCCAAGATGGCATACGGGCAACGCTCACGCGCACAGATGGCATCGAATTGGGCTTCGCTTTCTGGACGAATCGCAAGGACATAACGCTCTTGCGCTTCGTTTGACCAGATGGCCATTGGTGACATGCCGGCTTCTAACGATGGAACTTTACGCAGATTTAGTATCGCACCCATCTCATGGTCATTGACCAGTTCAGGCATTGCATTAGAGATACCGCCCGCCCCTACATCATGTAGTGAGACAATAGGGTTACCATCTTTACCGTTATTACTGGCATCTACGTCATTACCAGCCAGCGCCCAGCAGCGATCCATCACTTCTTGGCAACGACGCTCCATCTCAGCATTGTCACGCTGAACTGAGGCAAAGTCCAATCCTTCATCAAGCGAACCACTATCAACGGAAGACGCTGCACCACCGCCTAGACCAATTTGCATCGCAGGCCCACCAAGGACAATTAATAAATCACCTTGTTGAATGGCGTTTTTTTCAATGAGGTTGCGTTTGATATTACCGTAACCACCTGCCAGCATGATTGGCTTATGATAGCCGCGCATCTCGCTACCGTCTTTTGCCGCTGACGTATCAAGCTGAAAACTACGGAAATAACCACATAGATTAGGACGACCAAATTCGTTTGAGAAGTTGGCTGAACCGAGTGGCGCTTCAGTCATAATTTCAAGGCTGGTTGCCATACGATCTGGCGTACCATAATCCTGTGTACTTACTTGACCTGATTGCTCCCATTTTTCAGCGAGCTCTGGGATATGTAGGTGTGATACATGAAAGCCTGTTAGACCTGCTTTTGGCTTACCGCCACGACCAGTCGCGCCTTCATCACGAATCTCACCGCCCGCACCTGTCGCCGCACCCGAATAAGGGGCAATCGCGGTTGGATGATTATGGGTTTCGACTTTCATTAAAATGTCGATTTCTTCTTGATGAAAGTCATAAGGATGAATTGAATTGGCATCCATCGCGTCAGTCGGGATAGGATAAAAACGCATACCCTCAGAACCTGCCATTACCGCGGCGTTATCTTTATAGGCCGACAAGATACCTTGTGGATTGGCTTTATAAGTATTCTTAATCATCTGGAACAGTGACTTTGGCTGTACTTCGCCATCGACTGTCCACTCAGCATTGAAAATCTTATGACGGCAGTGCTCTGAGTTTGCCTGTGCAAACATCATTAGCTCAACGTCCGTTGGATTGCGCTTTAGCTCATTGACATACGCATTCATCAAATAATCAATATCTTCGACAGATAGCGCAAAGCCGAATTCTGTGTTGGCTGATTCTAACGCCGACTGACCTTGTCCGATGACATCGATATGATTCAGTGATGCTGGCGCTTGATCGTCGAACAATTTACTGACATCGCTCAAATCATAGACCAAGCTCTGCGTCATACGATCAAACAACACCTGCTCAGCGGCAGTCGATAGCTTTTCACTGACTTCACCATCGATTGTTAGGGTATAGACAACGACACGCTCGACGCGATTGATCGCAATTTCACAGTTATTAAAGATATCAGTCGCTTTACTTGCCCATGGCGAAATCGTGCCAAAACGTGGACCTACGATGACTTGTAACTGATTGCTTTTGGGGGCTTCAAGGACAGTGCTACTATCGACAGCAAGTAAGTCTAATGCTTTTTTATGCTCATCACCTTCTAGTTCTCGTGATAACACATACACTTGCTGGGTATGGATTTGGCTGACATTTAGCTCGGTTTTTTGCTGAAACTGACTGATGAGTTGCTGCGTCTGAAAATCGGTAAGAAACGGTTGTCCGGCGATGGTCATCATAAAGGCATAATCCGTAAGATCAAGGCATCTCTGCCATGCAAAGTAAATGGTCTGGGTATTATAACAAGAAGCCCTGTAATAAGCAGGTCAAAACCAAGATAAATTGCTGATGGTTGCTATTCCATAATAGTGAAATCTTTGCCATCGTTGCAACCCTTGTTACTTTTACAACAGGCTACTTTCACAACAGAAACTTAACAGCGATGTCGTCACAATTTTTACCTAAAGCTTATAATCCTTACAAACCCTCACATCGCCTTACGGGCAACCTATATAAACACAAGGTCACAACTAGGTATTCTAGTTTCAGTTGTTAAGGCGACGATCGTTTTTCTCAATTCATCTGGTTTTCGATACTTGGAAAACGCTTAATTTGAAAAACGCTTAGCCTGAATAAAAACTACTATAAACAATCAACTATTTGATCACTACGACTTAATCAAAATAAAGAAAGGGAAATTTACTATGAGTAGACAAGACCATATCAATAAAGTGCAAGAATTAGTAAAAGACATCAAGTTTGCCATGATGACAACTCGTACCCACGAAGGCCATTTGCATGCCTGCCCAATGACAACGAGCGAGACGAGCCTCGGTGCAAAAGAGATTTGGTTCATCGGTGACAAGAGTACCGAAACCGTCAGCGACATTGAGAAAGATCCGCAAGTAAACTTGGCTTATGTCAGTCAAGACGCCAAAAATTATGTCTCAATTAATGGTAAAGCGGAACTGGTCGAAGACCAAGAGAAATTAGACGAGCTATGGTCGCCGATCTACAATGCTTTTTATGAGCAAGGTAAAGAAGATCCAAATGTACAGCTGATTAAAGTCGTACCACACGGCGCTGAATATTGGCTCAGTGGTAGCTCGGTCGTCAATATGTTTAAGATGACCACTGCTGCAGTAATGGACGGCAAAAAAGCGACCAATCTGGGTGAAAATAACTCAGTGACGTTATAAGTTATCTAAACCAGAAATAGCAAAATTAAAAACGCCAGTGGCTAATGCGACTGGCGTTTCTTTATGTTTTATCTATTGATAGGCATTACTGTGGCGGTTTTGCATAACCATTGTCCGCAGGGTAAGCTTGCGGCTTTTGAGGCTTCGGCTTAGATGGATCATATAGACCATAAACTGCTGTACCTATTACACCGGTGTTATTGATAGAACCTGATCTGGTATTGGCAGCATAGGCACTTTCTGGCTTGCTAAATATAAAGGAAGCTACTGAGCTTTGGCTCTTACGGAAACCTTCAATCACCAAATTATCATGTGGATTTAGCACATATCCACTGTCATAGCGACTGGCAGCACTGCCATTGAGGACATTGATTCCATCGACACTAGCGACGACTTCATAAGTGTTGTCGCTGTTATTATGATACACCAAACGGTAGGCCTGACCCGCTTGACCTTGCACGTAGTAATTGCCCGAATCTCGATAGATCGATAACGTATCTGTGTCAGTTTCCATCGAAAAATCCACCTTGCCCGCCAGTAGTGATATGCTATTAACCGCACGTCCATCATAGGCTTTGTCTGCATAACGGATTTGCATCTGCTCGATAGGCTCACTGCTCGTACGGCGCAGATCAACAGTCGTCACTTCTGAATTAACGTCATCGCCCCATTTTGTCCCCAAACGCTCCGATTCTGCCGCGTCCTGAGTGGAACGTTCTGCAGTAGCGTCTGTTTGGATAGATTTTTCTCGCTGAATGGTTGAGGTGGACTCTTCCTGCATGTTTGAGCCAGAAGAACACCCCGTTAATAATGCCAACAATAATACGGCAGCGCCCGACTGTGTCTGATGTAATGTCATGCTTATTTCCTTATTTGAATGCCGTTTCATGATAGCTTGACCAATTCTCTTGTATTTTGTTCAACAGACCCTAATAATTTCGAGTATATATCAACCCTACAAACAATGTCTAAGACAAATAGGCAACATCAGCAGCATTTTAAGTAGACCATAAAAAACGCCAGTGGCTGATGCGACTGGCGTTTTTTATGGTCTATGTTGTTTGTTGACCATATCTGCGTTATATATTTACCCGCTTTGCTTTAGGTACGGCCAAGCCGCTTTGAGATAAATCATCATCGACCACAAAGTCAAAATAACGGCAGCAACCATCAGCACATAACCGATCGTTTCGAGCGACTCCCAGTTTAATAAGAGTACCGTAATAGCCACCATTTGAAATGTCGTTTTTAGCTTGCCGACATACGACACTGCCACACTGGTACTTTTGCCCAACTCTGCCATCCATTCACGTAGCGCTGACACAGCAATCTCACGCGAGATAATCACAATCGCGGCGATTGCCATAATAATATTGGGATGCCATTGCACCAAGATAATAAGCGCCGCCGCCACCATTAACTTATCAGCGACAGGGTCTAAAAAACGACCGAAGGCTGACATAACATTAAGCTTACGGGCAAAATATCCATCAAGCCAATCAGTAATCGCTGCAATAATAAAAACGCTAGTCAAAAGTAAATGGCGTAACAAGCTATCACTAAATTCGCTCATACCGACCCGCGCAATCACATTGTCTGAGATGGCAGGCATGCCAATTCCCATAGCAGGTGGCCAATAAGCAATCGCGACAAATAGCGGAATCATTAAAATCCGCGCGATAGTAAGGTTATTAGGCAAATTAAAAATACTCTTGGTATTTTGCGGCTCCTGCGTATGCAAATGCGTATTCTCAGTCATGGCAAACCCAGTTTTATATAGACATATTAATGGTAGATAGCTTAGCATTTTTCACGCAGGTCGTCATGCCATCTCTTTAGCTATTCAGTTATCGATATAGTCAGTTGCATTTAAAAACAGTCGGTTGAATTTAAAAATAGTACAAGACATCCGAGTGTAGATGTATCTTTAATACTTCAAGCGAGGTTAACGCAGTAATATTTTTATAGTGAAATGACTATTAAAATTAATCAATCTTTCATATATAACTACAAAACTTTGATACGCATTTTTCAATGTTAGATATGACACGACTAAAAGACTCATCTACTGGAGATGAAATACGACGTTAATTTTCTCTCTCATAAGCTCTAAACGTAATGTCATGTAACCAAAATAGCCAAACCGCTGCCAATTGCGCTATGATAGCGATTCTGATAAAAACACTTGTACACTTAAATATGTAAGTAAATATATGCAGTTATTGAATTAATCACCACCACCCTAATATTAATTAATATAGAAAAACTCATAATAACAATAGGTCACAACCACTGCCTCTGTAGTTCCTTTACACGATCAGTTTTCCTCGGCCCACAGTTCCTCCTCTGTGGGCTCTTTTTTTGCCTGTAATTCATGCTTGGTTAAAGGTTTTTATTATATACAAGTATAACCATCTGCAAAAATCTGTATCGTTTGAGCAATAATCTAAGAAGCGGCATATTGCTTATAAGGAAAAACCCACCATAAGGTGGGCTTTTATAATACAAATGATGAGTCGGCGATGGCTTAATTAGACAAAGAAAGGTATTTAGAGCTTTACATCACTAAGTGTCATCGCCGTTATCTTAATTGGCACAGCGAATAGCCACGCAGTACCAGCAGTACAATAGAATCTGTTGTTATGATAAGACACGATTTGGGCAGTAAAATCGTTTGAATCTTGATCACACATAGCTTCTTCATCACTATTATCATCTACCGCACACCATATCTCATGGCAGCCATGCTCAAGCATTACACGAGTCAGCTCACTTCCTCTAAGCACTATATTCACCTCTAACTTCGTACTATTTTGTATATTATGTTATACGAATATAACTGTTTATTAGCAATTTGGGTAGCTTTATTTTCAATTAAAGTATTACAAATTAATACACAAATTTTCAGTTATAAGCGGCTATAGATTTAGATCATCATAAAGAAGTTCCACTTTTTTTACTGGTATGGCGCATTGCCATTCAACGCCTTCTTTACAGGAGAATTTATCATTTTCAAAAGAAATAATGTGCCTTAGCGAATCATATTCAGTGCTATCGATACTAGCCATCGCCTGCTCGTCGCTCTCATTACTGACCGCGCATAAAACCTGCTTATCCCCTCGTGCGAGCATGGCACAAGTCAGCCCACTTCCTCTCAATCTGGTACTCATAAACTATCCTCTATTTTCAACAATTTATAGATTTCTTGCTATATCATATAGATATAGAAATATCTATATAGTATTGATTTATAGTCTCTTTAGTATTTAAGTGTACATGCAGGTTAATCCGTCGCACCCATCGCTTAGTATTTTTTAACTTTAAAGGGCTCTGAAAATTGCAAAATCAAAAAGCCAACGACCGATAATATAATGGCAATCTCATAACGACCGTAAGCCACCGAAATACCGATGGCACCTGTATTCCATAAGCTCGCTGCCGTGGCAGTACCTTTTGAGCCTTTTTCATTTTTAAAAATCGCCCCACCACCGATAAATCCCATACCTGTGATGATGGCATACATGATTCTCGCTTCACCAGTAGCATCATAAATATCCATACCAACCAACATGAACGCGCATGACGCAATGGTTACCAGTGGAAACGTCCTTAACCCCGCGCCGTTGTCTTTCATCTCACGATTAAGGGCAATCGGTAATGACAATATAAAGGCGATGCCCAACTGGAAAAAATGATAGCCCATCAGCTCTAAATCTATATCGAATCCAAACATTGTTATCACCTTTTCATATTAAGAAAACACCCTTAAAGTCCAGTTTCGGATAGCGCAGTCGCTAAGTAAACTTTCGCCATCACTTTGCTTTGTTGATTGCTTCAACCGTTTGTTGCGCCATTTGATAGCAACTTTCGATATTGCCTTGTCCGCACCAATCACCACTGACAATCCATTGATGAGACTCGTCTATCAAGATGCCTAATGCTTTTTTATCACTATCAGAAACAGTGGCGGCATAGCGCCAACGATGGCAATCTATTTGGCTAGGAGCATGCTCATCATTCCAATTCAATGCTTGCTTGGCAGCTGTTAATAACTGCGCTTTGATCGTCTCCATATCGTCATCGACATGCTGCTCTGACCAGTCGTTGCGCGCATGAATAGTGACACTGGGTAGCAGGTCATCGCGAGCAGGTTTTTGGTGCTCGATAAATATTCTATCGAGTATAGAGCCATCCAGATAAGCCACATCCCAGCGTGGCGCTGCTTGAGCGATTAACATTTTTGGTAATGTATCAAAATTATCCCAACCCAGCATCAGCGTATAGCACGCCAGCATTTTTGGCTTAGAAATCTTGGCTTGCTCAGCAAAGCCGCTCTCTGCCATTAATTCTATGGTCTGACCGTTTGGCGCGGTACATATCACCCAGTCAAAGTACCCTAGACTCGCACCAGTCTCATCAAATAGCTCAGTTTTTTTATCAACCTTTGCCGCTATAGACCTGTCATATTGAGCCAATGGCGCAACGCGGGTTTTAAATTTTATAGTACTGTACTGCAACTCATCAGCCAGTGTACGCCCCCAACTGGTCATTTTTGGCGTACTGATATAGCGGGCTTGCGTGGTGTTCCATTGCTCCTTACTCTGAATATCGGGCGCTTGGATATCAGGCGATTGAGTATCATGATTCGCTGGTGTTAAATCGATCACCTGCGCGCACCATGGCTGTAGCAATCCCGTCTCTAACCAAGGCGTAATGAATTGCTTAAAATTTGCCGTCTTAGCCGTAAAAAACTGTGCCCCAAATGCCCATTGCCAGTTTTTACCAGTGTGACTATCAGTACGATATCGAGTGGCTAAACGCCCTACGCTACGTGACTTTTCAAAGACAGTGATTTGCGGTAAGGGTGTTTGCGCACTATCTTGTGCTATGTTCTGAGCAAAGGCGCGCTCTAATAATGTAGCGGTAAACAGCCCCGTCAAACCACCACCAATGATAGCGATTTTTGGTGATTCTGTAACGACAGCGGGCAAAGAGTGATTGGTCATAATGACAGCAGGCCTCATATAATGTTTGATAAAAAAGGGAGTGATAATAGTAGGAATATTTTAGATAATATGGTTATCGTTAGATAAGATGGTTATAGAAAGTATTGAACCTTTAAAGTTTGTTGATATCAATATCGTCTGCGTAAAAAAGCCATGCTAGTTTTCATAACATGACTTTTCTGAACGCTAATCATCTATTTACTGAACGTGCTTTTAATCGATAATTTAGCCTACTCTCCTCGCGCAGCTTTGACTACCTCAACCAGCTGATTAATCACCGAGCTATCCGCAAGAGTAGACAAATCACCCAAACCAACATATTGACCTGCCGCAAGGTTACGTAAAATACGGCGCATGATTTTGCCCGAGCGAGTTTTGGGTAACGCTTCAACGATATGAATAGCATCCAAATTGGCAATCGGACCAATCTCAGCGCGAACATGTCGATTCAGCTCAGCCTTTAGCGCCTCTGTCTCTTTTTCACCCGATTTTAGAATAATAAAGGCACAAACGCCCATGCCGCGAATCTCGTGCGGCATCCCGACAATGGCGGCCTCCGCTGTCGCAGGATGCGCGACCACGGCGCTCTCAATTTCTGCTGTTCCCAGACGATGCCCTGCGACGTTAAGCACATCATCGACGCGACCCGTGATCCAATAATGTCCATCTTCGTCACGCTGCGCCCCATCACCAGTGAAATAATAACCGGGATACTCACTAAAGTACGTCTGTAAAAAACGCTCATGGTCATTATAAATAGTACGCATTTGCCCCGGCCAACTGCTGTTAATTGCTAGGTTTCCTTCAGCAGAGCCTTCTAGCATAGTACCGTCACTATCAACAATCTCTGGTTTGATACCGTACAAAGGATTCATCGCTGCACCCGGCTTGAGGGCGACCGTGCCTGGTATCGGTGCCATGAGGATGCCGCCTGTCTCAGTTTGCCACCAAGTATCTACAATCGGACATTTGCCGCCGCCGACGACATGGTAATACCAGTCCCATGCTTCGGGATTGATCGGCTCACCGACTGTTCCGAGTAACCGCAAACTTGAACGATCCGACTCCCGCACAAAGACATCGCCCTCCTTCATCATCGCTCGAATCGCCGTCGGTGCAGTGTACAGAATGGTCACATCGTGCTTATCGATAATATGACCGATGCGTGCCCATGTGGGATATTCTGGTACGCCCTCGAACATCACCGTCGTCGTACCATTGGCAAGCGGTGCGTAGGTTGCATAGGTATGACCTGTGATCCAGCCTACGTCCGCAGTACACCAGTAGACGTCATCGTCTTTAATATCGAACACATCTCTAAAAGTAGAGAGAGCATAGGTGATATAGCCGCCCGTGGTATGCAGCACACCTTTAGGTTTACCAGTAGAGCCAGAGGTATACAACAAAAATAGCGGGTCTTCGGCATTCATGACTTCTGGCTCGCAATGTTCTGACTCGCCATCGACCAAGTTATGATACCAAACATCGCGGCGACCACTCATCGGCACAGAGTTGCCCGTACGATGAACGACTATGACGTTGGTCACGCTGTCAGTGCCATCCATATCTAGCGCCCGATCGACATTGGCTTTGAGCGGCGTATGCTTATTACCACGTAAGCCTTCATCAGCCGTAATGATGATTTTTGAGCGACTGTCTATCAGGCGATTACCCAAGCTCTCAGCAGAAAAGCCACCAAAGACCACGGAATGCACAGCACCAATACGCGTACATGCCAGCATCGCTATCATTGCTTCAGGTATCATCGGCATATATAAGGTCACGCGATCGCCTTTTTTGACCCCAAGCTTACGCATGGAATTACCCAAGCGACAGACCGCTTGATGCAGCTCTTTAAAGGAGATGATTTTGTGCAGTGAAGGGTGATCGCCCTCCCAAATAATGGCAGGCTTGTAAGGATTTTTTTTGACATGTCGGTCGAGACAGTTGACAGAGATATTCAACTCGCCGTCCTCAAACCATTTTATGCGAAAATCATCCAAATCATAGTTAACGTCGCTGATTTTGGTCGGTTTTTTTATCCAATCGATCAGCTCGGCACGCTTCGCCCAAAAAGCATCATTAGCCTGAGGTGATTCGATAGATTTTTCATAGTCTTCGCGATATTGTTCAGCGGTAGTATTGGCAGCAGCGATAAATTCGGCTGCAATGGGGAATGATTTTTGAGTCATCGTATTTGTCCTTTTTAATTATTATGACCTGCACGCATAACGGTCGAAAACGACTGCCTGTACAGGTGATAAGGGCCATCTTCCATAATGTGTGACACTCACGGTTAGTTTGACAAATAAGCAGAACGGTTGCAAGGTATCAACAGCCATTCATAACAATATGCCTATATAGCGGTATACTTGCTCACCCATGATAAAATTCATTGACGAGGTGTGGTTTTGCATCTACTCGCTTTTACTATTGGTGTTGGCCAATTTAAAACATGTTTTGATTTTGGCACAAATTTTGATTTTGGCATAAATAAAGGCATCACCGTCCATATATCAGATAATGATATGACATTTAATCCTTGTAACCTTGTATGAAATATGGACAATAGCTACACGCTAGATACGACGCCAAAATACACCCTTCACCAAACCCTCTTATTGACCTGCTGCTACAAAGATAAGCAATCGACTCTGTTGTTGATTCGATGACGAATTTGGTGGCTGGTTTTTTAAACCTATTATTTTATGAGACGACCATGAGCAATCACCGCAATGCATCACAATACACCCACTATGATGTCATCATCATCGGCGCTGGCGCGTCAGGGCTATACTGTGCGCTGACAGCGGGTCGCCGTGGTCGCCGCGTACTGGTATTAGACCATGCCAATAAAGCGGGGAAAAAAATCCTCATGTCAGGTGGTGGACGCTGCAACTTTACCAATTATTATGTGGAGCCTGAGCACTTTATCGGTGCCAATCAGCATTTCTGTAAATCCGCGCTCAGTCGTTATCCCAGCTGGGAATTTATCGGTATGGTGGCAGCACATAAAATCCCTTACCATGAGCGCGAACACGGTCAGCTATTTTGTGATGATTCAGCGCAAGATATTTTGACCATGCTCCTCGCAGAGTGTACGGCAGCTGGCGTACAAGTAAAGCTGAATGCACAGATTGACAGTGTACAAGCTATCGAAAATGACAAGAACGCCAAATTTGAATTTCTGACTAGCAAGCAGCTTAGCAAAAAGGAAAAGCAAGAGAGAAAAGAATCCGCCAATCAAACCAAACTGCCGCAAACAGGCTACCGCTGTGAGTCACTCGTGGTCGCCACGGGCGGACTGTCTATTCCAACGATGGGAGCCAGTGGTTTAGGATATGAATTGGCGCAGCAATTTGGGCACACGCTGATCGCAACCGATGCAAGCTTAGTGCCTTTTACCTTTACGGATAAAACGGGTGAGCTTATTCGATCTTTGGCTGGTATTAGTTTGCCAGTCATCGCTAGCAATCAGCGTATCTCTTTTAAATTACCTATGTTGTTTACCCATCGCGGGCTGTCAGGCCCTGCTATGCTACAACTATCAAACTATTGGCACACTGGCGAGACCATTAGTATCAACCTGCTGCCAAATATCGACATGACAGCGCTGCTCCTTGCGCACAAAAAATCACACCCAAAGCAACTCATTCGGACGGTCGTCGCGGATTATACCGATAGTGGCGATGACAGTAATAAGCTACCAAAAAAACTGCTTGCCGCGCTACAAACGCACCTTTGGGAGGATATCAAAGACACCGAACTTGCCAATATTAAAGATGAGCGGCTGACGGAACTTGGCGCGACTTTGAATGGCTGGCAGCTCAAACCCTCTGGTACAGAAGGCTATCGTACCGCTGAGGTGACCCGCGGCGGCGTAAAAACTGATGAAGTCTCCTCAAAGACCATGCAAAGCAACATGCAGGAGGGCTTATACTTTATCGGTGAAGTGCTGGATGTTACCGGTTGGCTTGGCGGTTATAACTTCCAATGGGCATGGGCCAGTGGCTTTGTCTGCGGTGAAGTGGTTTAGCCTCATTTAATCATAACGATTTAGCATTGTTTAATCATAAACAGTGCTTATCGGCAGCACTTACAGATAGCGCTTACAGATAGCACTTATAAACAGCATTTATAAACATTGCCATGTCTGAATGTCCAACACCCCCTAACGAGATATCCCTATTTTTATTCTACTTAAGTTGCCTTTTATCTATATTAGCCCTTGATAAATTATTAAAATAAACACAATATAGGTAGCTATAAATGTAGCGTAACTTAACAGAACTTTTTTATTAAAAAACATGTTTCGTCTGACGAGGTAATAAATGCGTCCTATTAAAAATATTCATGGTGATAAAGCGCCGCACTGGGTAGGTGACGGCTTTTATGTAAAGACCTTAATCAACCATCTTGACGATAATCCTCATTTTAATTATAGCCATACCGACCCTTTTTTATTATTCGATTATGGCAAACCAACGACCTTTGATCCGAACCCCAATTATAAAACACAGCCGCATGGAGTCGGACAGCATCCACACAAAGGCTTTGAAACCGTCACTATCGCCTACGAAGGTGAAATCAGTCATGCCGATTCAGTAGGTGGGCAAGGGATTATTCAAAAAGGCGATGTGCAATGGATGACCGCAGGTCGTGGCATCATGCACGAAGAGTTTCATTCGGAGGCTTTCGGTCAACGCGGTGGCGTCTTTAGTATGGTGCAACTGTGGGTTAACTTGCCAAGTGCGCACAAACTGACCGACCCAAACTATCAAAGCATCAAACGGGCAGATCTGCCTCTCGTCGAGCTGATCGACAGCAGCAACCCTGACCACCAAACGACGATTGGTAAGGCGGCTATCATTGCTGGTGCGTGGCAAGAAATCACAGGCGCGGCAAATACCTTTACTCCGATTAACTTATGGAATATTGAGCTGCATACTGCGGGCGCGACGACGCTAAAAGTGCCCAACACCCACAATACACTACTGCTAGTACAAGAAGGTGAACTACTGGTCAATGGTACGTCAGTCAGTGCTGGCAATTTGATTCAATTTGATGCGCCAACTCAGCACCGCACTGATGGGCAAGCTCAGCAAAAACCTTCTACTGATAACATTGAGCTGCATTATCCTGCTACCGAAAATGACGAGCAAGCACCAGTCAAGCTTTTACTATTGAGCGGCGAACCTATCGGCGAACCAGTCGCAGGTTATGGACCCTTTGTAATGAACACCCAAGAAGAGCTCCGCCAAACGTTTCGGGATTACCAAACGGGCAACTTTGTTAAATAGTTAAAATACAGGCATCAAAAAGCCACCTGACAGTCTGCGTCAGGTGGCTTTTTATTATGTGCTTATGTATCGGCTAACGCTGAGGGTGTTTTTAACACACCTTAAGGTTAGCTAATCATAAGGGCAGCTGATTATCCACTATGCTTGGTTAAGGAATGGATAATCGGTATAGCCTTCAGTACCACCACCATAAAAACTCTCTGGATGCTGCTCATTGAGCGCCGCCCCTTCTCGGATACGCTCAACCAAATCAGGATTGGCGATATAATCACGGCCAAAAGCAACCGCATCGATATAGCCTTCCTTGATATTTTTCTCCGCTTTTTCAGCCGTATAGCCACCAGCAGCGATAATCATATTATTAAAAGCATCACGGACACGCTGACGGAATGCATCACTATAAGGCGTGCCACCTGCCCAATCAGGCTCAGAGATATGCAAATACATCAAACCACGCTTGTTGATCTGTTCAACTAGCCAGATGTTTTCGTCTTCGTTGTAGCCTGCTTCTACATTGTTAAACGTGCCAAGTGGCGAGATACGAATAGCCACATGATCAGCATCCCACGCATCAACACAAGCATCGATGACTTCGAGTGTTAAACGCGCACGGTTGTCGCGGCTACCGCCATACTCATCATCACGCTGGTTGGTTTGCTCAACCCAAAACTGATGCAATAGATAACCATGCGCACCATGAATCTCTACCCCATCAAAGCCTGCTTCTTTAGCATTTTTGGTCGCTTGGGCAAAATCAGCGATGACTTGCTTAATCTCATCAAGTGTCGCTGGACGTGGCGTAGTCGCCTCAACACGGATGGCTTGATTGTTGCTATCGCGAAGTGACGTACGCACACCGACATGCACATCAGACGCTGAGATCGGCGCTTTGCCATCAGGCTGCACGCTTTCATGCGCAACCAATCCTGTGTGCCATAACTGCACCACAATCTTGCCACCTTTGGCATGGACATTATCAACGATGGTTTTCCACGCAGTGATTTGATCTTGGGTATGGATACCCGGCGCGCCAGCATAGCCTTTTGCCTGAAAAGATACCTGCGTCGCTTCAGTAATAACAAGCCCAGCACTCGCACGCTGTGAATAATACTCTCCAGCAAGTGCCGTCGGTACATCACCAGGTTCGATTGAACGCAGACGTGTCAACGGTGCCATGATGATGCGGTTTTTTAGGGTTTGCGTACCCATTTTTACGGGTTCAAATAAATTATCGTGTGCCATAAAAAGCCTTGTTTGTTGTTATAAAACCATAATGATTGGTTTGTTATTAATGAATAAATAGCGCGCTCGTTTTTTAATACGCTATTTATAAGCCGTAGTCTTTATAGGGGGCAAACGTGATAATTCCAAGGAAAAATGACCAATAAAAATATCAATATGGCATGATATCGGTATTGATAATACTCATTATTCAACGCCTCTTATTAGCCTATTAAGCGAATGGCTTTAATCATTTAAAAACATAAATAGTAAAATAATCTTATCTATAAATAACATGTACTCATAACCTCTCAGTCAAAAGTTTACTTAGGGCGTGTTGAACGAAGACCCAATCGAGATTTTTACAACTTGAGCATCTTTTTAATGGACAACTCTAAAGACAAGTAAGTGCCAAACAATATCACCATCGAGCCGATGATCGCAGGTGTGTCCAATGCTTCACCAAGCAATAAGTAACCCAATATAATCGCAAAAATCGGAATCACTAAGGTAATACTGGTTGCACGCATAGGACCAATACTTTTTATCAATTGATTCATAAAAATCAAGGCAATGGCAGTTGAAAAGACGCCAATACAAATGACAGAAACCCAAGCAGTAAGGCTAATGCTTTTACCATATGGGAATTCATAGACTGCTATCGGCAACATGATAATACTGGCAATGATGAGCGAACCTGCGGTAATAGCGACTGGTGAGACATTGTATAAATAGTTTCTGGTGATATTGGCACCGACGGCATAACCGACACAGGCCAATAACGCATAGCCCATTGGCAGCAACCCTGAACTTGACTCAGCGCCCTGCCCGCTACCGCCAAATAAGTTTTCACTCATCAAAATAATCACACCGATAACACCGATGACTAAACCGAGAATTTGTGTTCTTGACAGCCTGTCTTTAAAAAAGGTACTGGCGATGAAACCGCTCATCATCGGCACAGACGCATTAAGCACCGCCAACACCCCTGCGTTTACCGAGCGCGCTGAAAAGGCAAACAGGATAAAGGGAATAGCCGCAGAAAATAATCCAACCAGCGTCAACACTTTCCAATTATCCCGTATGCCCTCTCTGTTTTTTGGGCTGATCAAAACAAAAACCAGCATGGTCAGCCCAGCCAAGACCACACGAAGGCTCGCAAAAGCTAACGAGCCAAATTCAGGCACGCCGATACGATAAAAAATAAAAGACAGCGACCACATAAAGGATAAGGTGATAAAAATAATGAGGTCGCGGTTAGACATGGGGTGATCCTATCAAGCGTTAGACGATTGCTCCTTACTTATAAAATGGCTATTTATGAACTTCTCGTTATGAAATGATTATTATCAATAAATTCATCATAAAAGCGCAGCTATAAAAGGCTCAGTCGTAAAAAGTATCGTGTGATAAAAAAACCTCGATGATAACTTTTTAATTGCTCGATTGATGTTGTATTTTCTGTATTTATCGCTGATTTCTTCTACAAATTCACTTTATCCAAAATAAAGTCAATATCTTTATCGCCGCGCCCTGACAAATTGACCAAAATCGTCTCATCCGCTGACATATCCTTGGCAATTTTCATTGCATAAGCGATGGCATGTGCCGACTCTAAGGCAGGAATGATACCCTCAAGGCGCGACAATGCCATAAACGCTTCTAGACATTCAGCATCAGTCGCCGACTCATAAGTGGCCAGTTTTAAATCTCGCAGATGCGAATGCTGTGGTCCAACCCCAGGATAATCAAGACCGGAGGCAATCGAATGTACAGGAGCTGGCTCGCCTTTTTCATCGAGCAGCACGTAGCATTTAAAACCATGAATCTCACCTTTCACGCCGAGCGACATTGTCGCCGCATGATTAGGAGTATCCAGACCTTCGCCTGCTGGTTCCACGCCTATTTTTTCTACATCTTTATCATCAAAAAAGCCGCTAAACATACCAATAGCATTAGAACCGCCGCCAATACAAGCAACCACTTTATTAGGTAGCTTACCCGTCGTCGCTAAGAACTGCGCCCGTGCTTCATGTCCGACCACCGATTGAAAGTAGCTGACTATTTCAGGATAGGGCGCAGGTCCCAGTGCCGAGCCAATCGCAAACATACTGCTATCAAGCTCATTCAAATAAGTCTCAAAAGCACTATCAACTGCTTCTTTTAACGTTCCTGCACCGCGTGAGACTGGCACGATATTGGCACCCAAAATCTTCATACGACTGACGTTTGGATGCTCCTTTTTAATATCGACCACACCCATGTGAATCTCACACTCCAAGCCCATCAATGCCGCTGCCGTTGCCAACGCTACGCCATGTTGCCCCGCACCCGTCTCCGCAATCACTTTGGTTTTGCCTAATTTTTTGGCTAATAACACTTCACCCAAACAGTGATTAATCTTGTGCGCGCCCGTATGATTCAAATCTTCACGTTTAAAATAAATCTGCGCGCCACCGCAATGCTCCGTCAAACGCTGCGCATGATAAATAGGACTTGGACGACCAACATAGGTCTCACGCAAGCGCTTCATCTCAGCGATAAAATCATCGTCTTTAATGATTTCACGAAAACCCACTTCGATTTCTGCCATGGCTTTGGCCAGCTCAGGATGACCAATTTTGCCACCAAATTCGCCATATAAACCATCGTCATTGGGCAAAATTGATTGATGTAAACCGTAGCCAGTGGCGGTATTTTGCGTTGTCATAGTTAAGCCTTATCGTTTTAAATGGAGTATTAGTATTGGCATTTTTGCCAAATGATTTAGCTTTTTTAAGGACAAGAATAATTGAATGTATTTGTGTTCTAGTACATTGAAACAAGATAATAAGCGAAATTCTCTATTCGGTCAAGTTTACACGTCACTCTAAAAACAATTGACTAAGTGACTGGCTAAGACATTGACTAAAATCTGGCAAGAATAATCGTTGAATGAAAGCCTGATTTATCTATAAGTATTACAGCAATCGTGTGACTGAAATAATAACGCAACATATGTTTGCTAATATGATGCTCGCTTGGCTTAGCGCACCTTTGCGGTCGAAAGCTAATATTATTTCATACGGGCTTTTTAGCTTAAATATCAAATTAGGATACACCATGCAACGACGCCAACTGATTAAAGCCATGGGTTTAAGCTTAGGCGCTATCAGCACCTCCGCTGCGGTGAGTGGTTGCCAAATGCTTGCCAAGCAGCCAAAGCTACCGAGTAAAGTCATCCAAGCTGGGCATTTTCCTAATATCATCGTTGGTAGTGGCTATGGCGGTGCGGTATCGGCACTACGACTCAGCGAAAAAGGTCACAAGGTTTTAATCCTTGAGATGGGGATGCGCTGGGATAGAAGCCCCGAATATAATACCTTTTGCAAAATGATTAGCGCCGATAAACGCTCAAGCTGGTTTAGCAATATGCCAAACGCCCCTATCCCGATTCCAATTCCTATCAGAAAATATCCTGGAGTTTTAGATTTAATCGAATATGAGGATATGAAAGTCTTCGCTGGGCGTGCTTACGGCGGCGGCTCTATCGTCAATGGCGCGATTGCCATTCAGCCAAGACGCTCGCACTTTGAAGAAACGTTCCCTTGGATTGATGCTGATGAGATGTACGACACTTATTTCCCGCGTGCTATGCGAGAATTAAAAGTCAGCCAAATCCCTGAGTCATTTTTCAATGAGTCCGAGCATTACGAATTTACTCGTTCAGCTGAACGCCAAGCTTCAAGGGCGGGACTAAAAACAGAGTTTTTCGGTAATAGCTACGATTTTGACTATATGCAAAAAGAAGCCCGCGGCGAAGTGTATAAATCCGCGCTCGGCGGTGAAGTTATCTATGGCAATAACGCTGGCAAGTTCTCACTGGATTTAACCTACTTAAAAGACGCTGAAGCCACGGGCAATGTCACGGTCAGAACCTTGCGCAAAGTTAATACTATTCAAGCGCTCGATAACGACCAACTGCGTTTAGAAGTCCATGTCATCAATATGACGGGCGGCGTGGATAAAATTGAGCATTACACTTGCGATAAGCTCTTCCTTAATGCTGGCAGTACGGGCACCTCAGAGCTTTTATTAAAAAGCCAAGCTGAAGGCAACCTTACTAAGCTAAACGAGCATATTGGTCAACATTGGGGGCCAAACGGTAACATCATGACGGGACGCAATTTCGTCCACGCGGCTGGCACCACCCAATCCACCATTCCGGTCAAAGGTATTAATATGTGGGACGGTGATAGAGACGGCTCGAAGTACAAAATCTTTGCCGAACTCGCGCCATTACCGTTAGGACTTGAGACTTGGACGACGCTCTATCTCGCCATCACTGACAATCCAGAACGCGGTAACTATTACTATGATAAGACCACCAAAACCGTCAAACTAAATTGGAAACGCGAGCAAAATGAGTACTCAGTAAATGCTGCCAAAGAGCTGATCGAAAAACTCGCCAAAGTAAATGGTGGCTCTACTTCAAGCTTATTGTTCACCAAAGGCTTCGGCGATAACTTCTGTTATCATCCGCTTGGCGGTTGTGTATTGGGTAAGGCGACTGATGAAGTTGGACGCGTAAAAGGGCATACAAATATCTACGTGCAAGATGGCGCGTTAATTCCCGGTAGCGCTGGGGTTAATCCGTATGTGTTTATCACGGGACTTGCTGAGCGTAATATGGCGGCTATTTTGAAGGAAGATTTTTCTTTATAAAAGATAAACTTAAAATTACATATAAAAAAGGCGTCACTATATTTTTGAAAATAGATAGTGACACCTATAAATTTTACAGCTTATTACTTCTGATTTAATAAACTGGATTTTTAAGCAGCAAGTTCCATTCGTTGCTCCAGAATCGATAAGCTCTGACGGTATTCAGTTGCATCAGCAGCCATCGTCCAATGAGCCTCTAGCCCAGCACTCTCTACATAGTCACGAATGTCTTGTAATGTAATTTCAAAAAACTCTTTACGACTATTGACCTTGTTAACCGATGCTAAATCGAAATAACTGTGTAATTCTTTTTCTAGGGCCGGTGCATCTTCGCTATAAATCATAGCGTGTACATCAAAAACAAATGGTACAGATGCACTCGATAATTCCTTAACACGATCTAAGGGTTCTAGTCGACGAGTCATGCCAATTTTATAAATATCTTCACCAAAACTACCGACATTGCTAATAATATATACATGCCCTCGTCTAGTTTGCTGTGCCATTGACAAAGAACGTTCTTTACGCGACTCTGCTTCTACTAATCTCTCAGTAAGCTCTTGCAGTTGGAACTCATATTGCTGTTTTTGTTCGGCAGACGCATACGCTAATTCTTTACGTACTTTATTCATGGCTTCTCTTACCATCTGCTCGTCTCTCTTAGCCTCTTTTAAGGCTTGCTGTATTTCACGATCAGCTGCTTCTTCTTCACGCATTTGAGCGTTAATATCACGCTGTTCCTCAGCTTCAGCAATTTTTTGGTATTTATATTGATAATACACAGTGCATTCTTGCATCTTCAATTCTACATAGTCCAAAGAGATACCAATCTCTAAGCTAATTAAGCGCTTCTCCAACTTCTCTGCAAGTTTCTCTATTCTAGTTAATACGGCTTCATAATTGTTACTGTTTATCTTGCTAATTAAATAGTCACTTTCGCTATTGAAAGCAAGAATCAATAAGTTACCTTGATTTTTTACTAAGCTTTTGTCGTATGTGGCATTACCTGTTATCTCTATATGATCTGGATACGTATATGCTGTAGCATGTCGAAGCATTATTTTTTGCTCTTCTCGAATAGATTTAAGCTTTTGATTATATGCTTTGCTAGTTGCTTCCCCATAAGCAGGTAATGGATAAAAGCCGTAATCTACATAGCTTTTCATGTCTGTATAAAGCGATAGCTCACTCTTTAGCTCTTCAAGTTGAGCTTCCAAATCTGATAAATTTTTCTGTTTATCAGGAAGTTGGCTAAATGCTCGTTCTATAGTCTGTCGACTAGCTTCTATACGTTGTAGATCGTTAGTTTTATTCTCTAATTGATTCAGCAATCTTTGTTTTTGTTCTATATCTACATTTAGTTTCTCTATCTCCTTATTAGCCTTCGACAACTCATCTTTTACAACATCAAGCTTTGCATACCATTGAGTGAACTGCTTTTTAATAGCATTGAGTGAACCTAGACTATGGGTGAAACGCTTGTGTGCAACAATAAAGCCAAGTATAAATGTAATCGTAGAAACAACGATAAAAACACTAATATCAATCCCTGTCATAAAACCATCTCCAAATCTAATAGCCTTTCTTTGAGCTGCTCACGCGCCTCAGCTCGCATTGCTAGCGCTATTTTTCCGCGCTCAACAACTTCCTTTCGATACTCTTTTTCAGCTTTAATTTCTTCGCGTTTATAAGCCTTTTCTTGTTGAATACGCTGCCTTTCTAACTCTTTATTTCTCTGACTCTCTTCTCTTAACCTAGTTTTTTCTTGTCGCAACCTTGCCGTGCGAACTCGCTTTGCTTGGCGTTCTTGTTCACGTTGAACCTTTTGATAACCTCTAATTGCCTTTTTAGCAATCGGAATAAATTTTATTTTTGCCATAAGCTAACCCTGATTCAATCTACTTTTGTACATTGTAGCAACTCGGGTAGCTTAGTTCCTATATTTCGTAGAAAACATTTGCACAACCTATATAAGTTAACCCCAAAACCATACTCCCTACCAGACAGCCATTGAATTCCAACCACGCATCGGCAACAATGACAGTATCTATTGATAACACTCAATCTAG
Organism: Psychrobacter sp. Ps7; assembly: GCF_022129225.1. Lineage (NCBI taxonomy): Bacteria > Pseudomonadati > Pseudomonadota > Gammaproteobacteria > Moraxellales > Moraxellaceae > Psychrobacter > Psychrobacter sp. Ps7. The sequence continues at coordinate 24,568 of NZ_JADQAH010000049.1, forward strand.
AATAATTATTCAAGAAAAAGGATAAGTAATGAAACTGCGCATCTTAAAATCTGCCGTCACCAACCCTTGGTTTAACCTCGC
>NZ_JADQAH010000006.1:0-113768 GCF_022129225.1 Psychrobacter sp. Ps7
TTGGCACGACGCTGGTTTGTGGATTCGCTCATATCGAAGGGATGCCAGTCGGTATTATCGCCAATAACGGTATCTTGTTTAGTGAGTCGGCACAAAAAGGTACGCACTTTATTGAGCTGTGCTGTAAACGCAAAATTCCATTAATATTTTTGCAAAACATCACCGGATTTATGGTTGGTCGTAAATATGAAAATGAAGGTATCGCTCGTCATGGCGCCAAGATGGTGATGGCGGTGGCGAATGCAAAAGTACCTAAGTTTACTGTTATCGTTGGCGGCTCATTCGGTGCCGGTAACTACGGCATGTGTGGCCGTGCTTATAGTCCGCGTTTCTTATGGATGTGGCCAAATGCGCGTATCTCTGTAATGGGCGGTGAACAAGCAGCATCAGTATTGGCAACGGTGAAGCGCGATAACTTTGACCGTAAAGGCGAGGCGTGGAGCGACGAAGATGAAGCGGCGTTCAAAGCGCCGATACGCGAAATGTATGAAGAGCAAGGTCATCCCTATTATGCCACTGCACGTTTATGGGATGATGGCGTGATTGATCCTGCTGATACCCGTAATGTATTGGCGTTAGGGTTGAGCGCCGCCTATAACGCGCCGATCGAAGAGACGACGTTTGGTGTTTTTAGAATGTAAGCATTTTCAGGCCTTCCCATAATAAGCTACTACTGCGTCAACCTCATTTGAAGTACGATTTGTACATCTACATTCGGCTTCCTTGTATTAACATTATTATGGATTGACCGAGCGTTTGTTTAAATATTTACATAAAAATACAGAGAAAGTTATGCAAAAAGACAGTGATAAAAATTATAAAAGCTTATTGGTTAAAGTAGAACAACACGTTGCTACGGTGACATTAAATCGTCCTGAGATACGTAATGCTTTCAATGATGAAATGATTGCTGAGCTAACCGATGCATTCAATACATTTGGTGCTGATGATGAGGTACGTGTCATTGTGCTAGCCGCTGCTGGCAAGGCATTCTGTGCGGGCGCGGATCTCAATTGGATGCGTGCCATGGCGGATTATAGCTATGAAGAGAATCTTGCAGACGCCGATAAATTGGCGCAAATGCTGAAGACTATTTATGAGTGCCCAAAACCAACGGTTGCTGCTATTCAAGGAGATGTATATGCAGGTGGCATGGGTTTGGTTGCCGTTTGTGATGTAGCAATCGCTGTGAGAATTGCCAATTTTTGTCTTAGCGAAGTACGTTTGGGCTTAGCACCTGCAACGATTAGCCCTTATGTGATACGTGCATTAGGTGCCAGAGCCTCGCAGCGTTATTTTCTCAGTGCTGAAGTATTCGATGCTAAAAAAGCCCGGCAGCTTGGCTTTATCCATGAGCGTGTCAGCGAAGAGTCGTTAGACGATGCGGTTGCGACATTCTGCGCTAAAGTGGTCAAAAACAGCCCCGATGCGGTCAAGACCTGCAAGTGTTTATTGCATGAAGTCGCCGGCGCGCCGATTACCGATGAATTGATTGCAGATACCGTTAAAGGTATCGCTGATATTCGTTCATCAAAGCAAGGCAAAGAAGGGGTACAAGCCTTTTTGCAAAAACGTAAGCCCAATTGGTTGACGGCAGATTGATAATGCACGAGAGATAAACGAATAAATAGACAAGACCTCAAATAAAAACGATAACACACAGGGATAGTTATGTTTTCTAAAATTCTAATTGCCAACCGTGGTGAAATTGCTTGCCGAGTGGCTGCGACTTCTAAGCGTCTTGGCGTCAGTACCGTTGCTGTTTATTCCGATGCGGATCGTGAGGCCAAGCATGTGGCTGTCTGTGATGAAGCCATCTATTTGGGTGGCTCAGCGCCGAAAGACAGCTATCTAAAAGGTGATGCGATTATCGCGATAGCGCTTGAGACTGGCGCACAAGCGATTCATCCGGGTTATGGATTTTTAAGCGAAAATGCTGATTTTGCGCAAGCTTGTCAGGATGCAGGACTGGTATTTATTGGACCTTCAGCCGATGCTATTCGTGCCATGGGTGGCAAATCCGAATCCAAGCGGTTGATGGAAACAGCTGGCGTGCCATTAATACCGGGTTATCATGGTGACAATCAAGACGCAGAATTTCTGCAGCAGCAGGCAGACGCCATTGGCTATCCTGTCTTGATTAAAGCCAGTGCAGGTGGTGGCGGTAAAGGCATGCGTATCGTCGAGCAAAGCCGCGACTTTGTGGATTTATTAGACTCATGTCGCCGTGAAGCCATTACCAGCTTCAGTGATGATAAAGTGTTGGTTGAAAAATACGCCTTAAAACCGCGCCATATCGAAATCCAAGTATTTGGCGATACCCATGGCAACTATGTGCATTTATTTGAGCGTGATTGTTCCGTACAGCGCCGCCACCAAAAAGTATTAGAAGAAGCGCCTGCACCAGGTGTTGACATTGCGATGCGTGAGGCGATGGGAACAGCTGCCATCGAAGCAGCCCGTGCAGTCGATTATGTCGGCGCAGGCACGGTTGAGTTCATCGTTGAGCAGCGCGAAAATTCTATGAATTTTTATTTCATGGAGATGAATACGCGGTTGCAGGTTGAGCATCCAGTCAGCGAAGCGATTACCGGTGTCGATTTGGTCGAATGGCAGCTTTTAGTCGCGGCAGGTCAACCATTGCCAAAGACCCAAGACGATTTGACTATCAATGGCCATGCAATTGAGGCGCGTATCTGTGCCGAAAACCCTGATAATAGCTTCTTGCCCGCGACCGGTACGTTGTTTACGTATCAAAAACCTGAACACAGCACTTTTATGATTGATAAAGATGGTACTGGCGTACGTATCGATGATGGCGTGCGCGAAGGCGATGTGATTAGTCCGTTCTATGACTCTATGATTGCCAAGCTAATCGTTCATGCGCCAACGCGAGAGCAAGCCTTAGCCAAGCTCGATCGAGCACTTGCGCAAACGCGTATCGTGGGTTTGCCGAATAATGCGGCATTTTTACGCTATATCTTAAATACAGAGTCTTTTAGCAAAGCCAATCTCGATACGGCATTGATTGAGCACGAGCGTGATGCGATTTTTAATCAGCAGCCTTTAGCTTTATCGACGCTCGTTGTGACCGCCATTACTCGTCAGCTTGCGAGCGAGATTGCAATGCAAGAGTCAGATATTGATCCATTTAGCAAACCTACAGGCTTCCGTGCTTATAGCGACTACACCAGATCATTTAGCTTGGTTTATGATGAGCATGCTTATACGGCCCGCATGAGCAACTGGCATAATGCAAGTTGTTCAGACAGCAAAAAAGGCGGTGATAACCTCAGTAGCTTTACGCTTGTTATTGAAAAAGAAGTCACGAATACACAGGATAATAGTAATATTAATGTCGCTGCTCAGACCGAAACGGTTTATGAAGGTCAAGTGAGCTATGCCAGTAGCGACGAGCACAATCATACATTATGGTTGGATGGTGCTCGTACTAGCGCGCAAAGCTGGGTGCTTAATGAGACGGTCTATGTATTCACAGACAGTGGTCGTGACGAGATTACGCTGATTGATATCATGGAACACGTGGGTGAAGAGTCCGCGGCAGTCGGCAGTTTAAAATCACCGATGCCAGGACAGGTTGTTGCCTTTAAAGTGGCGGTTGGCGATACTGTGAAAAAAGGCGAGCCGTTAGCGGTCATCGAAGCCATGAAGATTGAGCATACTATTACTGCACCGACAGATGGGGTAGTGGCAGAATTGCTATTTGCAGCAGGTGATTTGGTTGCTGATGGTGACGAGTTATTACGCATTAATACGGAAAGCGAATAGCTGACATAGCTTAATAATAGGTAAGTAACAATAAGGACGACAAGCATGAGCCACTCGTATCCAAACCATCCGTATCCAAAGCATGTCAGAATCGTTGATGTTAGCCCGCGTGATGGACTACAAAACGAGTCAATGACGGTACCGACTGAGGTTAAGCAAACGCTTATCAATGATTTGATTGCGGCAGGTGTCAAAAAGCTTGAGACGACAAGCTTTGTTTCGCCAAAGTGGGTGCCACAAATGAGTGATAACAGCGCGTTGCTCGATGCGCTAGCGCCGACGCGGCATGCGGATATTTGTTATTCAGTTCTAGTACCCAATATGCGCGGCTTTGAAAATGCCATCATTCATCGTCCTGATGAAATCGTTATTTTTGGCTCAGCTAGCGAAACCTTTAGTCAACAGAATATCAACTGTAGTATTGATGAGAGTATTGAGCGTTTTGCATCAGTTGCTGCTGCGGCAAAAGCGCAAGGCATCAAAGTACGCGGCGTTATCTCTTGTACGGTTGGCTGTCCTTATGAAGGCGACATTGACCCTAGCCAAGTAGCTTATGTGACTAAGCGTCTGGTAGAGATTGGTACTGAGCAAATTGGCATTGCCGACACCATTGGTGTGGGTACACCGCTCAAAGTGCAACGAGCATTACAAGCTGCATTAGAATATGCTGATATCTCTATGCTATCGGGTCATTTTCATGATACTTATGGTCAAGCATTGAGCAATACCTTAGCTGCACTACAAATGGGTGTCAGTGAGTTTGATACCTCGGTGGCTGGACTAGGCGGCTGTCCTTATGCCAAAGGCGCAACGGGTAACGTGGCGACCGAAGATGTGGTGTATATGCTGCATGGTATGGGTATCAGTACAGGCATCGATTTGGATAAATTGGTCGTGGCAGGCGAGCGTATCAGTGCGTTTTTAAAGCGTCCAAATGGCTCAAACGTGGCACGTGCTTTAATTAACAAACGTCAGTCTTAACTAATTTCATTAAGAATATAGTTAGTCATAAGCTAAATGAATAGATAGATAGGTTTATGGCTGGGACAAATTTTTTGAAGCTTCTGGAGTGACGAAGTTGCACAGCAAGCGAGGAAAATTTGTTCAAGCTATATCATCTATTTTTAAATTGACACAGCGCTAGTAAAAAATTAAACATCAAAATACAAGGAATGGCTATGAGTTTACCTGGATTGAATTTTCAGCTTGGCGAAGATATCGATGCCTTACGTGACATGGTACAACAGTTTGCGACTAATGAAATTGCCCCACGTGCTGCCGAGATTGACAGTAGCGACGAGTTCCCCATGGATTTGTGGCAAAAAATGGGCGACATTGGTCTACATGGTATTACCGTTCCTGAAGAGTACGGCGGCTCTAACATGGGCTACGTCGCACATATGGTCGCGATGGAAGAGATTAGCCGCGCTTCGGCATCGGTAGCGCTGAGCTATGGTGCGCACTCAAACCTATGTATCAACCAAATAAAACGTAACGGCAGTGAAGCACAAAAACAAAAGTATTTGCCAAAATTAGTCAGCGGTGAGTTCATCGGTGCATTGGCTATGAGTGAGACAGGCGCTGGCTCAGACGTCGTCAGCATGAAGCTCAGAGCTGAAGAAAAAGACGGTAGCTATGTGTTGAATGGTAGCAAAATGTGGATTACCAATGGTCCCGATGCTGACGTGATGGTGGTTTATGCTAAGACCAATCCAGAGCTAGGCGCGAAAGGCATGACGGCCTTTATCGTTGAAAAAGGTATGGAAGGTTTTGGCACGGCACAAAAGCTGGATAAGCTCGGCATGCGTGGTAGTCATACGGGCGAGATGACCTTTAATAATGTTGAAGTACCTAAAGAGAACATCTTAGGCGGCCTCAATGAAGGCGTTAAGGTATTGATGAGCGGGCTAGATTACGAGCGTGCAGTATTAGCTGCAGGTCCTATCGGCATCATGCAAGCGGTGATGGATAATGTCGTGCCTTATATCCATGATCGTAAGCAGTTTGGTCAAGCCATCGGTGAGTTCCAGCTTATTCAAGGCAAAGTCGCAGACATGTATACGATATTGCAAGCAGGTCGCAGCTTCTTGTACACTGTCGGCAAAAATCTCGATATGTTGGACGCGCGCGGTGCCGGTCATAGCCGAGAAGTACGTAAAGATTGCGCTAGTGTGATTTTATGGTGTGCCGAAAAAGCCACCTGGATGGCAGGCGAGGGCATTCAAATCTTTGGTGGTAATGGCTACACCAATGAGTATCCACTTGGTCGCTACTGGCGCGATGCCAAGTTGTATGAGATTGGCGCGGGTACCAGTGAAATCCGCCGTATGCTAGTTGGTCGTGAGCTATTTAATGAGACTAAATAGTATAAAAATATAATACTATCATCAGCGACTTTCTAAATTTGGCATAACCAGACTAGCTTAGGACAATGGCTGGTTAATAACGAACAATTGTGCTAAGGTATATTTTATTTTTTGATTGACAATAATCGATTAATAGAGTTGCTTCTTAGCCTTTTTTATTCGCCATATTTATAAGATATCGTCTATGCTGCTGACTATTACCACACCTAAAACACGCTTCAAGATAAATCTGCGATTAACTATTATTTCTGTGCTGACAAAAGCGCTATTTCTACTGAGTGTATTTGCGGTACACTCAGCAAATGCTGAGTTAGCAGACATGTCACCATCGCAACCCGTCATTCAGTTTTCAACTTCTGATGCGAAGTGGGTACATCAACCAAGGTTCGATAGTCGTCACATTCGCAACTTAGAGGGTAATTGTGATCCGGAAGAACCTTGCAAACTCAAACGTGCGGAAATGAAATTTTTATTAATTGTAAATCAGGAAGGTAAAGTTGCAAATATTACCGTATTGAAGAGTAGTGGCTCCGATAAAATTGATAGTGAGTTTATGAGAGAGTTACGCCGCAGTCTTTTGAAACCATTTAGAAAAGATAGTAAGACAGTAGTAGGCAAAGTAACCGTTCCAATAATATTTGAGTATTACTAAAGCTTAAACAATACTAAAAAGCAGTACGCCTTACACGTACTGCTTTTTTTATTTTCAATGTAAAAGTATCTATTGAGTATTACGACTGTTTGGTATGATCAAAATATCGTGCCAGACCGTTCAACAATAAATCATCACGCAAGCGTACTGGACGGTTGACGTGCTGCGAGATAATAGATGCATCACCACCCGTCATGATAACTTCAAAGTTGGGATGGCGATGGCTAATCTCATTGATGGCACCGACGATTGATAATAGTATGCCGCGATGTACCGCATCTTGTGTGGTCATGCCTTGACCCACACTATCAAAGGTGCCATTGGATATGGTGATTTGCTTAGTGCCTGAAAATAGTGATTCACGTTGCAGATAAATACTGGGGAAAATATAACCGCCCAAATGCTCAGCATGATCAATCAAGTCAATGGTCACTGCTGTGCCACAGCCAATCACGCATTGACGTTTTTTCTTATCTACGGCGCCCAGCATCTGTAGCCAACGATCACAGCCGAGCTGTTCGTCATTATAAGCACTCTTCATCAAAGCATGCGCTGCATCGACATGGACAAACTCAAACGGAATATTCAGACGACCTAACGTCTCTGACACTTTAACATTTAAATCGTCGCCCAGCACCGATGAGATACCAATGAAATCAGGCGCATAACGCTCGAAGCGATCGGTCAAACCCATCAGTAGTTCGGCAGGCGCTTGCAAATGTTGCTTGGCATCATGCGCGACTATTTGTCCGATATCATCGGTGAGCCAGTATTTTAGACGGGTGTTGCCAAGATCTAACCAGAGCATAAAAATCCCTTTATATCGTGCCCATTGGGTCTTTGATTTAAGCCTTATCAATAACGTCGATGCGTCCGGTAAAAAGCGCAGAAATCTTACCGCTATCTTGACGCAATTGCAAACATCCATGTGTATCAAGACCACAAGCATAACCTGTGATACTATCTGTTTTACCGTTATGCTCTTGAGTAACGTGCAAGCGTAATCCTGCCAGTGCATCCATCGACTCAAACTGTTTTAAAAAGCTGTCCAAATTATAGCTTTGACCAGTGGGCTTCTCTAATCCTAAGTGCTCAAAGCGTGTCATCGCGGCTAGCAGGGCTTTACTCATTTGTTGGTAAAGTATTTTTAGGCTTGGCAGACTCACAATATCTGTCTCTGGTTTTAGCTTCTCATAAATATCCTGTAGGCTAATCGCTTGATAACTCATGCCTTCGCAGGTTTTTGCAGTGAGATTGGGCGTTGCCTGTACATTAAGTCCTACGCCCATCACCACGCCGACCAATTTGCCCGTTTGGGTAACAGGTTCTATCAAAATACCCGCAAGTTTATTAAAAGGTAGGGTCTGTGCTGCCAGTTTAGGCTCATTTGACACTGAGTCAGATGGCGGTTGATAAAAGCCCAAATCATTCGCCCACTTCACGCCGATGGGCGTCAACCCTTGCGCGCGCAATTGCTCATTTAATATTTGAATAACGGGCATTTTTGCCAGTTCAACGCCGATGATTAGTGACAGTAAACCGCTAATCGGCAGATGAACAGGATGATATAACGACAGATAGACATTGCCGCGCGGTGATTGCCACGAGCGCCCGTGCTGCCCACGACCTGCGCTTTGGGTTTCAGCGGTCAGTAGATGCATCTGCGCAGCATTTAACGTGCCATGTTGTACATCTGTTATCAGCTCGCTATTGGTAGAGGCACTGCTGACAAGGTGGCGATGGTTCAGCTGTGGTAAATGATGAAGCTCTAATGAGTCGTCAGAAAAATTGGAAAATGGCGGCATAAGTTTCGTCGATGTGGTTAATATAGCGTGGATAATCTTTGTTATACTGGGCGGTTGTCACGATTAGACAATACCAAATAAACAGCATAAAGGTCGGATTATGATTTAGCAAATGCGATAGGCAAGTGATTATAAAACTAAAGAATTTTTATAAAAATAAGTGTGATAAAAGGCTAATTCGATGATGTTATATGTGTGGTTTGTGATTGCAGGCGCGTTTGCGGGTGTCAGTGCCGGTCTATTTGGCGTTGGCGGCGGCATGATTATCGTACCAGCATTGGTATGGATTTTTACCGCTTATGATTTTTCGCCAGAAGTGGTGACCCATTTGGCGATTGGTACATCACTGGCGACCATCGTTGTGACTTCGATTAGCTCAATGACTGCGCACAATAAGCGTGGCGGCGTACGTTGGGAGGTCTGGCGCAAAATGGCACTCGGCTTGGTCATCGGTAGTTTGGTCGGTGCTGGTATTGCCGATATGATTGACGGTAAAGTATTGCAAGCCATCATCGGTGTCGGCGCGTTATTGGTCGCTTTAAAAATGCTGTTTTTGTCCAATAAAGAGCAGCTGGGCAAACCGCTACCGTCAGCTGGCGTACAGTTTGGCGCGGGTACAGGGATTGGCATGGCGTCGTCTATTTTTGGGATTGGCGGTGGCAGCTTGACCGTACCCTTTTTAAATTGGGCGGGGTTACCGATGAAGCAGTCGGTTGGCACGTCTGCCGCTTGTGGATTGCCGATTGCATTGGCTGGTGCGGCAGGGTTTGCATGGTTCGGGCAAGATGTGGTCAATCTGCCTGAGGGTACGATAGGTTTTGTCCATATCACGGGATTTTTATGTATTTCTGTCGCTAGCTTTGCGATGGCAAAAGTCGGTGCCAAGCTTGCCCACCAATTGCCTGCGCTAACGCTTAAGCGTGCCTTTGGGGTGTTGTTATTGTTTGCAGGCGGGCAGCTGTTGTTAAGTGGGATTGGGGTGATTTAGAATACTAATCGTTCGACTACTTCGGATGATATTACTTTAGGGAATATGAGTGGACGCATTAATAGCTGGTGTTATCGGTGTGATAACTGGAGGAGGAGTTTCATTCGTAGCAAATTATTTTTTGAATGTTCAAAGGTATAAGCAGGATACTAAAAAACAGAACTCTGACCACGATCATGATCTTGTAAAACAAGACTCCGAACATAAACATGACCGTCAAGTTTTTCGAAGACAAAAGTACGAAGAGCTGACCTTCCGACTTATTGATTTTACCAATATTCTGAAGAATATTAGTTTACAACTATCTCAACTAGAAAGTGGAGCTCTTATAGATACTGCTGAGTTCGATGAAAAAGGTGCAAAAATTGAAACTCTTACTATTCTGTATTTTCCGGAATTGAGTACTGATTGTGAATATTTTTTGGCGATTTCACGTCAGTTTCTCTTGTCTCATAGCCCTAACAATAACTCTAGTAGTATAAACAATCGAGAATCAATGAAGATAAGGTTTGATAAAAGTTTTGATCAACTTTACGATAAGATTAAAGAACATATATCAGACTATACTTAATAATATATAAACTCTAAAACTGACCAAGATTTCAGATAAAACAGTTACCTGTTTTTATTTATCAATCATTTATGTATTTAAATTATTCGGAACTGACAAGCCAAATACTTTCACTGTTAATAGAATGCTATTTCCTATCAATCGCATCAAGCCCCAAACGCATCCACTTTCTTGCTAGCTCATCATGGTCGCTGAGCATACTCCATAGCGCATCTTCACTAAAGATAGAGTATTCATCACCTGAATGTTCAATTGGCAGATCCGCTTCACGATCTGTCATCCATTGAGGGTCTAGGTAGTAATTTTTCAACTCATTTTGCAAGGCTTCAGCTTGCAAAAACTGCTGCTGCGCTTCGAGTTGCTGGCGATGTAGTTTGCACCATTGCTCATATTTTTGCTGTAGTTCTTGCGGATTATAGTTAGGCATTTTTATACTCTTATTTTTTGATAGTTATATGAATGATTATTATTTTAAGCCATATTATAGCATCTGTCACAAACCCTAAAAAATTAGCACAATTTGAGGTAGAATAGCCGCCTGTTTTCGCCATATTTACTGATCCTTCATGCGCCTAAAATCTCTCAAGCTGGCAGGCTTTAAATCCTTTGCCAATCCAACGACTTTTACTTTTCGTCATGGTATCACCGCCATTGTCGGGCCGAACGGCTGTGGCAAATCTAACGTCATTGATGCCATTCGTTGGGTGCTGGGTGAAACCTCTGCCAAGCAGTTACGTGGCGGCGCGATGAGTGATGTTATCTTTGCCGGTACGCAAGATAAATCCGCCAAAAGTGTCGCTAGCGTTGAGCTCACCTTTGAGCATACGCAAGATGAGCAAAACGGTATTCGCCATGAATTTAATCTGTATCAAGAACTGTCCGTTCGTCGTCAGGTAAATAAAGAGGGGCGCTCGGATTATTTTATCAATGGTACGCGCTGTCGTCGCCGTGATGTCGTCGATGTATTCTTGGGTACGGGACTTGGCGCACGTAGTTATGCGGTGATTGAACAAGGTATGATTGGGCGTATTGTTGAGTCTAGCCCCATGCAGCTGCGTGAGTTCATCGAAGAGGCGGCAGGGGTCTCGCGCTATCAAGCTCGCCGTGAAGAAACCCAAAAGAAGCTCGAGAAAACGAAAGATAATTTGGCACGCCTGCATGATATGCAAAGCGAGCTGGTCAGCCAACAAAAGCGTCTGTCTAAGCAAGCTGCCAGTGCTGAGCGTTATGAAGAGTTAGCGCTAATGCTTGCTGATATCAAGCAGCAGCTTGCCATTCAGCAGCTCTATCAAGCCAAGCATACTCAGCAGCAGCAAAAAATAGCGCATGAGCGCAGCGCCACTGAAGTATCAACTTTACAAGCCAACTATGACACCCTAAAAGCCAAGCAAGATAAGCTTGCTGCCCATATCAATCAAGAGCAGTGGTTAAAAGATGACGCTCAAAGTAGCCATTATCAGCAGCAATTAAGCTATCAACAAGCTGAGCATCAATTAGGCGATGCCAAGTCACAGCTGACTGCTATTGAGCAACAGCTTGCCAGTTTAGAGCAGCAGCGTGAGCAAGCAGTCGATGAGATAAATCGCTTAAAGGCTGAGCAAGCCGAGCAGCACACTGTGCTAGAAGGATTGCGTCCTAAGCTCAATGAATTAACGAATAAACGTGAAGCGCATAAACGCAACGAGCAGCCATTACAGCGCGCCTACCATGACGCGCAAAATCAGCTATCACGCTTGCAAGATAATGCACGCATGCTTGAACAACAGCAAGCCATTAATAACCAAGCACAAAAACGTTATCAGCAAAATCATGATAAGTGGCAGCGTCGTCATACAAACTGGCAGCATTTATGGCAGCAACTCCAACAGTCGCTATCACCAGTTGAAAGTGCTGGTTTGCAAGATAATTCTAATGCAAATAATTTACAGCAGACGTTATCGGCGCAAGTTGCTGAGCTAAACAAAAAATTGCAGCAGATTGAACGCCAACAAGACAGTGTGGATGAGCGCTTGTCTGAGCTACAACCGCAAGCGCAGGATTTACAACAGCAATTGCACACGCAGCAGCGCGAGTTGAGCGAGAATGAGAAGCGCCACGCCGTATTGGCAGGTGAGTACGATACCCTGCATCAAATATTGCATCCTAAGCCGGCATCAAAATCGCAACAGTCTGCTGATGCAAAAACTGCTGATGTTAAAAGTGATTTAGAAAGCAAAATAGTCAGCGACTATAGCCAATTGACCATTACCACCTTGCGTGATCAGATTGAGTTAAGCGCGAAAGGTCAGCAGCATGCCAAGCTACTCGATAGTGTGTTGGCATTATGGTTAGACAGCCATGTGCTAGTTTCTAACCAAACCTATCAACCAAATGTTAATAATGTGAGCGCTGACTCCGAGCAAACGCATAGCTTATGGCAAGTACTTGAGCATGAGTTAAAAGATTTATTTGTTTATCAAAATGCGCAAACCAATACAGTGGACAAGTCATCAATCAAAATAGAAACGGGCCATAGCTTGTGGCTATCTGCTAAACAAAACGGTGTAAACGCAAAGCCACTGGTTAGCGAATTGCCTGAGAGTTTGATTGATAAAGTATTGCCTTTATCACAGCTGATTAGCGCACCGAACTTAGCGCTTTGGCGGCAGTGCTATTTATATATTGCACAGCCTGAGACAGATAATAAGCAAACGTTAGAAGCGCTTGCTGAGATTTTAAAAGTATTGCCATCGTCAGCTATTTTACTAACGACTGACGGCTGGCTTATCAGTCGTCAGGGTACGATGAATCTAAGTAAATTTGTTGGTGCGCAAGATGGACAAAATGGTAGCAATAACAGCAACAGTCAATTTTTAACCCAGCGTTTACAGCAGCGCAGCCGTTTACAAGCGTTAGAAGACTTGCTCGATGAGTTTGAGAACAAAATAGAAGCGCAGAAAAAAGCGATTACAAAAGACCAGCGTAACTATGATGCAATGACGGTCAGCTTAGAAGAAGCCCGAGCACAAGCTGAGCAATTAACCCGCGATAAGCATCAGTATCAGCAAAAGCTCACTACTCAGCGTGCCAACGCTGAACGTTTGCAAGCGGACAGCCAACGCCTTAATGCTGACAAAGTTACCCTTGAGCAAGAGCAACAGGAGTTGGTGCAAGAACAACAATCGCTCAATCATGAGCAGCAGGATCTCCAAAGCAAAATCGCAGCGCTAACGCCACAAATCGCCGATGCTCGCGCGGCAACTCAGCAATTACAAGCGGAGCGCAGTGAGCTAAGTCGTACCCGTCAAGCAGATGATGACGCTTGGCAAGCTTTGCAGCTTCGTATTCAACAAAGTGAGATGCGTTTAGAACACAGTGTCAGCAGTCTTGCTCGGGCAAATGCGCAATTTGATAAGTCGCTACAAAGCGAGCAAAATCTAAAGACGCGTCATGAGCAGCAGCAAAATATGCTGCCAGCACTGCAAGCAGCATTACAAACAGTACAGACCGCGCGCGATGAGCAGCAGGCTGTATTAACAGGGCGAGAAACTGCATTAACGGTGCTCAAGCAAGAATACAATCAGCAGCAGGTTGAGCTAGATACCTTGCAAAACACACTGCAAACTCAGCAAAATGCGCTTGCCAATCACTCGACCGAGCTGGCACTAAGCGCTGCAAAATTACAGGATGCTAGTAGCCATACGCAAGAAGCGCTAGATGCTTATTATAAGGTGAGTCATAAATATAAAGCACAATCAGACATAGCGCAGCACCCACAGCATCAGCAACAAGTGATGAGCGTTTCAAACTTATTGGCAGATTTTATTGCGCATGATCGCCGTGTGCGCCCAGATAAAATCGCTGAGCTTGAGGCTGAGCGCGTGCAGCTTGAGCAGCAGCTAGGCAAAATTGGCGCGGTCAATCTCGCTGCCGTGGCAGAGTTGGCAGAGGTTAATGAACGCTTAGAGCCACTCGCGCAGCAGACAACCGATATTGCTGCGAGTATGCAGACGTTAACGGAGGCGATTGCTTCGATTGATGAAACGACCAAGACGCTATTTATGCAGACGCTCGATGCCGTCAATATTGAGCTTGCCAATTTATTTGCCAAAGTGTTTGGTGGCGGGCAAGCCAGTTTAACGCTCAATACGGATGATATGCCCATTAATGCACCAAAATCAGAACAGTGGCGGGCAGGGCTAACCTTGATGGCACAGCCAAAAGGCAAACGTAACAGCCGTCTCGCTGTGCTTTCAGGCGGCGAAAAGACGCTTACTGCATTGAGCTTGATTTTTGCGATATTTAAGCAGCATCCCGCGCCATTTTGTGTGTTGGATGAAGTCGATGCACCACTTGATGACGCCAACGTCGCTCGCTTTACCAGTCTTATTCATGAATTAGCAGACGATTTGCAGTTTATCTTTATCAGCCATAATAAATTAACGATGCAGATTGCCGATGAGTTAAAAGGCGTGACCATGCCAAGCGCAGGGATTTCTACCTTGGTCAGTGTGTCACTCGATGAGGCAGCGCGTTACCTTTCTGATTAAGAGCAGCGTTGAATAGCAAAAATAATTGATAACTGGCAGCAGTTGTCGGTGGTATAGTTAGAAATGATGTGACAATATTACAACGTCACGCAAGTGTGTCAGCCTCACGGTAAACGATGACTATATGGTGACGATATTCATTAGCCATGCTAGACTATTGCCATTTATTCCCTCTTATGTATTCCCTTTTGTCATATATTAGGATGTATCTCTTATGACCGCTATTCAGTTTATATTGATTGCCATTGCCGCATTTATCATGCTTGCAGGGCTATTTATGGTCATTCGTAGCTTTAAGCGCCGCAGCAATGCTGAAGCGGTAGCGGTCAATTATGATAAAAACGGTATTCCTATCATACCGCGCCATGAACGCAATATCGTCGATCAGCCAGACTTAGACGATACAGTCGCTGGCGAAACAAGTATCGCCCCTGATCGCAGTTATCTAAATGCGGTGGTCGAAGACGAGCCTTTGACTCAACCTCATACCCATGTTGATACGCAGCTGACAGCTGGGCATGCGGATGTTAATGACAGCGATACTGGCACAATAGATGATGCTGACTATGTGCGCTGGCAAGCAGAGCAGCAGCGTGCTGACAACAGCGAGTTTGCAGAAGCCGCTGAGCAGATGCATATCGAGCAAGAGCAGGATGCGTTTTCAAGCTTGATGTCTGCAACTGACAGCTTGATGCCCTCTATTGATACCGCAGACGAGCCAAGCTTCGATAATAACAGTCCGATACTCGATCAGCATTTATCAGAGCCAGTGGATGAAGCGCAAAACGGTCCACTCATCAATGCCAAAGACAACATTAATATCACTATCTTGCCGCATCAATATCGCGACCGCCCAGCCGCGATTATCCGTGGACGTGATTTATTGGCATTAATTGATAAGTATGGTCTGCGCTATGGCGCGATGAATATGTTCCATCGTTATGAGCAAAAAGACGGCACCGGTATGCTATGGTTTAGCATGATGGGTATCACTGATAGTGGCATCGCGCCTTTTGATCCGCATAGCGTGGCGACCAATACTTATAATGGCGTGGTAGTATTCTTATCTTTGCCGCATCCACAAGCGCTGCGTAGCTTCGATAGTATGATGAGCATCGCTTATATGATGGCAAGTGATTTGGACGCCATTATGCTCGATGAAGAGAACGAACCAATCACCCCTGAATACAAGCAGCAATTGCGTAATCAAGTCCGCGATTATGAAGGTTAGTTTTAATGTATGAATACAGGTTGATCAATAAAAGCTGATTCATATTAGCAGTATTAAAAAAGGCAAATAGCGATTGACGTTATTTGCCTTTTTTAATGGGCTTTAGTTTCTGCAAAATGCTAGAGTCGGTTCAAGATAATTTAGATACAAGGAAGGTGAGTGAAAGTACTACACATAGTAGACTGAGCGAGCCTGACACAGTATCTAATTTATATAGGAACGACTATATCCGAGCATCCTACAAACTTGTTATCATATCGGCATCTTGAATTGCAAATAAAAGACGCCGACTATGACTGACCCTATCTCACCACTTACCTCTAAAGACATTAATAAAGACATCAATACTACTAACCCTATAAAAAATGATGATGCTATCGTCACCCAGATGCGCACGTTTATCGATGCGCTTAAGCAGCACAATTATGCCTACTATGTGCTTGATAATCCTATTTTAGAAGACAGCGAATACGATCAGTTGCGTCGCTCTTTATTGGCGCTTGAAGAACAATATCCGGATTTGGTGCAGCCAGATAGCCCGATTAACCAAGTTGGCGACATGCCGCTATCGGCTTTTACCCAAGTCACTCATGATATTCCCATGCTCTCGCTTGGCAATGTCTTTGATTATGATGAATTACATGGCTTTATGCGCCGCGTGAATGATCGCCTCAACGATGCACAGCAAAACCCTGAATACGAGATGGAGCTAAAGCTCGATGGCTTGGCGGTGTCACTCAAATACGCTCATGGCAAGTTTGTCCAAGCGGTGACACGCGGTGATGGGCAAACGGGCGAGGACATCACTCAAAATGCCAAAACCATTCGCAATTTGCCACTTTGGCTCGCGGCTGCAAGCGAGATTCCATTATTGGAAGTGCGCGGTGAGGTGCTGATGCCGAAAGCGGGTTTTGAGCGTTTGAATCGCCTTGCTGAAGAAAAGGGCGACAAAACTTTTGCCAATCCACGCAATGCCGCTGCTGGAAGTTTGCGTCAGCTAGATCCCGCCATTGCTGCTAGCCGTCCGCTCGCATTTTACTGTTATTCAGTCAATCAAGGTTTACCTGAGCATATCAAAACCCAATCAGCAGCGCTTGCATGGCTAAAGACCATTGGCTTTACCATCAGTGCAGTCGAGGTGGTACAAAATCCACGCGAGGCTCAAGCCTATTATGAATCGGTAAAGGAAACACGCGGCGAGCTACCGTTTGAGATTGATGGCATGGTCATCAAGGTCAATAGCTTGGCATTGCAGCAGCAGCTTGGGTTTTTATCGCGTGAGCCGCGCTGGGCAACCGCTTATAAATTCCCTGCCGAAACTGTCATGACCCGCTTGCATGCTATCGAGTGGCAAGTCGGACGCACTGGCGCCATTACGCCCGTTGGTAAATTAGAACCCGTGAAAGTCGGCGGCGTCACGGTCAGCAATGTCACCTTGCATAACTTTGGCGAGATTCAGCGTCTAGATGTGCGCGCAGGTGATATGGTCAGCGTCCATCGTGCAGGTGATGTGATTCCTAAAGTGACTCGTGTTTGGACAGATCAGCGTCCAGAAAATTCTGAACCGGTACAGCTGCCATCGACCTGCCCAGTGTGTGACTCGCCTGTGGTATTGCCCAAAGATGAAGCGTTAGCGCGTTGCACTGGTGGGCTATTTTGTCCCGCGCAGCAGGTCGAGGCGCTCATCCACTTTGTCTCGCGTCGGGCAATGGATATCGATGGCTTAGGCGCAAGTTGGCTGATTAACTTTTTTGAGCATGGCTTGGTGAAGACAGTCGCTGATATCTATCAATTGCACAATCATCAAGACGAGCTGATTACGCTTGAGAAACTGGGCGAAAAATCAGTACAGAACATCCTCAGCGCTATCGAAGCCAGTAAGCATACAACACTCGCGCGCTTTATTTATGCGCTGGGTATTCGCGGCGTTGGTGAGACCACGGCGCAGAATTTGGCACAGCAATTTGGCGACCTTGATAGCCTAATGGCTGCTGATATCGATAAGCTCCTACAAACGCCTGATGTTGGCGCTATTACTGCCGAGCTTGCTTATAAATTTTTCCGCGCACCGCACAATATCGAAGTCATTACTGCATTACGTGAAGCAGGTGTGCATTGGGATAAAGTCGAGCAAGTAGCATCAGAAGGATTGCCGCTCGATGGGCAAACGTGGGTCATCACTGGCGCGCTCGATAGCATGGCGCGTGATGAAGCCAAAGCCAAGCTGCAAGCACTAGGGGCAAAAGTCTCAGGCAGTATCTCTGCAAAAACCACTGCGCTACTGGCAGGGGATAAAGCTGGCTCGAAGCTCACCAAAGCGGAAAAATTGGGCGTTAAGATAGTGGGTGAGGAAGAGTTTTTGGCGATGGTTGGGGAGTAGGGTATGGATGCTGATATAAGTAAATATAAGAAACTATATGCTAATTATGCCGAGGTTTCTTATCCAATAACTTATAGTGAGAGTAAGCACAAAGTTAGTGATAGACTGAGCCATAAAAGACTTTCTAAAAAAATTGCAGAAAATATGGAAGAGTATGTTTCCATATTTGACAATAGGGATTATCTTAGCCTAGATAGAGATACTTATATTTATCCTTTTGAAGGAAGTGTTAAAAAATGTGCATTTTGCTTAAAAAGTGAACCTGATGTCAGTTTTAAAAATAAACCACATGTAATCCCAGAGTTTTTAGGGAATAAGTATTTATTACATTACGATGAGTGTGATCAGTGCAACTCAGAATTTGGCAACACTATAGAGAGAGAGCTTAGTGAATATTTAAGACCTCGCAGAGTATTTAGTAAAATAAAAGGCAAAACGAGAAAGTATATTAGTTCTTACTCCAAGAATGGAAAAAAGGGGTTTGAGTTTTCAGAAGAAAAAGGTAGTTATATTATACCAATTAATGATAATTTAGATTTAAACTTTAAGAATAAAGAGTTTACTTACGTTTGTGAAATAGCAAAACATACTCCTATAAATGTTTATAAAGGGCTTATGAAGGTTTTATATGGCTTACTACCTAGAGAGCATAGAATGTACTTTGAGGTTGTTAGAAATTTTTTAATAGATGATAAGTTGGATAAGATTTCAGATCAAATACCTATAAAAGTAGTTTCTACATTTATGCCTTACAATAACTTAAGCTCTCCTTATGTAAGTATTTTACATAGAAGTAAAGATACATCTGAAAATGAAGTGTTAGAAGAAGATTTTTTTGAATATGTAGGAACCATCTGTTTTGGAAATACTATTTTTGAAATACCTATGTATTGTGATAAGGATATTAAAAAAGCGATAAATAAAAAGGAGATATCTTTGAAGTTAACTCCTAAACCTTATGGGAGCTTTTGGAGGGAGATAGAAGACTTGAATGGAAGAGAGAAGGTTGTATCAGAGTATCCGTTAAATTTTGGATATCATTCAATTACTGTTTTTGATTAGTTAGCGTAGGGTGCGCCCAGCGCACCTAGAAAAAAACTACTCTAATTTATCTGAAAAACTCTCTGAAAAACCAATTGACTCATTACCCCAGTCTTCCGCATAAACACCTTGCTTCACATAACGATGAAAGCTCGAATATGGCCAGTCTACTACATTTTTAACTAACCCATGCTTAACAGGATTATAGTGCAAATAATCCATATGCCTTATGAAGTCTGCTTCGTCTTTTATTTCATGTTCATAAAATCGACGTTGCCAAATACCTCTTTCGCTTCTTTTAATTTTTGAACGGCTTAACACATCTATTGGTAAATGATATTGCGGACAGGCTTGGGTGGTTAATCGTTTTATCTGCGACCAACGCATACTATAATTAGCATCGTCAGTAGGCATTTTCCAAATACAGTGTAGATGGTCGGGTAGTTGTACCCATGCAATGATTTTAAAAGGATATTGTTGTTGAACTTGTTTGATGCTTTTTTTAAAGGCTTTTAAGAAGTCATCTTCACACAGTATTTTTCTTCGATCGTATGACACCAAAGTAAAAAAGTAGGTAGCACCTTTCGTGTATGAACGAATGTATTGTGACATTTATATTTACCGTATGAATTTTAATACTCTATAGGTGCGCAGGGCGCACCCTACAAATTAAATTACTCCACTACCTCTCCATGTGCCTTCGCTTCACCTTTTTTACCATCTGGCTGTATCACGATAGGCAATACCAACCCTTTCGCAAAGTCATCAGACAGCACATAATCATAGCTACTGGCAGCGATATCAGGCGTGGTATGAATGACAAGTTTCATCTCATTGCCATCGGTTAGCTCATGCGAGACATAGCTTTCACTGAGCTGATCCAAGGCTTTGGATAGTGCCTCATTACTTGCCATACTGATAGTGAGGTTGTGTTGAGCAGTGGCATTATCTACCTTGAAATACTCTGCGTAGTCGAGCACATTTTGGCTATCAAGCGCAAACGGATATTGATAATTGGCAGGGTCAGCGGGCTTCTCACCGCTCGCCATGACAGCCCAGTCGATAGTCTTAGTGGCTGTCGTTGAGGAGTCTGCGGTCGCCACTGCTGGCTCAGAAGCTTGAGCGGCCGTTTCAGCATTGTTGTCGCAGCCAGCCAGTGCCCACATGCTGGCAGTAGCGATGATTATCATATTCATTAAGCGCTTAGCCATCGACGTATCCTTAGTATTATTAATCATAGACAATGTCCTATCAGTGCTATTTTGACAGGTTTCTTGATGCTTCTCTAGACAAAAGCAGCAAACCGTTCATTCTCACCAATGCTTGACCTGAATCTGTGGTTTTGATGTCAGTTTTTATACAGATATTCAATGCAATATTGTTCAATCAATACGCAAAAAAAACAGCCATCCTATGATGACTGTCTTGTATATGTCGCTGGTTTTTTAAAACTGGCAGGCTGTTTATAGCTAGCTAACTAGATTTGGCAGTTTACTTGATATTCTTTACCGTTTGCCCATTTGATGGCAAAAATACCTTTATCGCCTTTCATGTGCCATGCATAGACAGCTTCTGGATTTGACTCATTAACGTAGCTTGCAGTATCACCTTGTACATCACCATTTAAGATGATTGGTTGCTCAGCCCATTTTACTTTAGGCAAGGTCGCATTGAGCATCACTTGTTTTTTATTGATAGATTGTTTAGCCATGATGGTGCTGTCGTCAGTACAGGTATAAGGTGCTGGTGCCATACGATCATAAGCGGCATCGGTGACGCTTTCTGATGCAGGCGTGTTTGATGCATTTGGCGTAGTAGGAGCCGTGGTCGCACAAGCACTTAATAAGGCAAGGGTAGGTAGCGCAACAGCAAATTTAGTTAGGGTGTTCATGGCATTCTCCAAAGATATAAAAATCATAATGTATTTATTTTTAATAATGCGTTAAGCATATAGCGCATATGGTAACGAAAACAGCGCTCGAAGAATGTTAGAAATTGTTTGTTACGTGTTCATTAAGTTACTTAATCACTGACTAATGTAACGCATCATTTGGCGCGTTTTGATTGGTATTTAAACTTTGATTATGCATTTATTAAAAATAAGCTGCTTCAAATAAAAAAGCGCCTATCGATCTTTTGACCGATAGACGCTTTTTTGATGAGCTTAAATAAGTGTTTGCCACTCATTTAAGTATCTATATTTATCACTGAGATAAAGAGCTTTAACTACTTGGTTTTACGCGGTGGCAAACCAGTATGCTGGGTTTGGAAATTGCCTTTACTCACGCGCTTTTTGGTGTTTTTGCTGACCGTGTTTTGACCCGTAGCGCCTTTAGCGGATGCGCCATTGGTTGACGAATTATTATTACGCTTCACCGAATCATTACCCAAGCGGCTGTTCTTTTTACGCGCTGATTGATAGCTGTCTTGTGCCGCATCTCGCCCTTCTAAACTGGCGTTGAACGGCGGGATTAAGCAGCCACGGTTTTTACCAATCAAATCGCCACGACCCATATCTTGTAGCGCTTTACGCAGCAGTACCCAGTTTTTTGGATCATGATAGCGCAAGAACGCTTTATGCAATTTGCGCTGTTTACCAGATTTGACGATATCCATGTCACCTTCATCACGGCTGATCTTATGCAGTGGATCTTTATGCGTATGATACATGGTGGTCGCTGTCGCCATCGGGCTAGGATAAAACGCTTGTACTTGGTCAGCGCGGTAGCCATGGCTTTTTAGCCACAGCGCAAGGTTCATCATATCCTCATCTTTCGTGCCCGGATGCGCGGCGATAAAGTAAGGAATTAGATATTGCTCTTTGCCCGCTTCTTGGCTGTACTGCTCAAACATGGCTTTGAATTTATCATAGCTGCCCATGCCCGGCTTCATCATTTTCGATAAGACGTTTTCTTCTGAATGTTCAGGTGCAATTTTTAGATAACCACCGACATGATGGCTGACCAATTCTTTGACGTATTCAGGGTCTTTCACCGCCAAGTCATAGCGCAAGCCAGAGGCGATAAGAATCTTTTTCACACCTTTGATATCACGGGCTTTGCGATACAGCTTGGTTAAACTACTATGATCGGTAATCAAGTTTTCGCAGACGTCAGGATAGACGCAAGACGGCTTACGGCAATTCTTTTCAATGGTCTCGTCTTTACAGCTCAGACGATACATATTGGCCGTTGGCCCGCCAAGGTCAGAGATAACGCCAGTGTAGTTAGGTGCGGTATCACGAATCGCTTCGACTTCTCGTAGGATAGATTCTTCCGAGCGGTTTTGGATAATGCGTCCTTCGTGCTCAGTGATCGAGCAGAAAGTACAACCACCAAAACAGCCGCGCATGATATTGACTGAGAATTTAATCATGTCATAAGCAGGGATGCGTGCATCGCCATAGCTTGGATGCGGCAAACGTGCGTACGGCAAGTCAAACACATAATCCATCTCTTCGGTCGAGAGCGGAATCGGTGGCGGATTGAGCCAGACATCGATGGAGGTGTGTGAGTTACCAGCACCGCTACTATGACGTTGCACGAGGGCACGGGCATTACCCGGATTGGTCTCAAGATGTAAGATACGGCTGGCATGAGCGTACAACACAGGGTCAGATTTGACGTGCTCATAATCAGGCAGACGAATGACTGTCTTTTCACGTGGCGGCATTTTTATTTTATGCTTACGCGCCGTCATTGGCTTGTCAAAACCACGCATTTGCACCACTTGCGTTTCTTCGTCAACTTGCTCAGCATTTAGAATTTTATTGGCAACTGGTTCAGAAACAAAGCCCGGATACTGTGAAGCCATTCCTGAGAGCGCTTGCCCAACTGGTGAATCGCTGGGTTTGTCTTGCTCGATTGAGCATTGATCCACGTCTTCGGTCATCACATATGGATTGATAATCGGGTCAACACGGCCCACGGTATCGACGTCATTACTAGCAACTTCGGTCATATCGTCTTGCCAATGGCGGCGCGTTGGCGTCAATAGATATGAGGTACCGCGCAATTTGCTCATTTGCTCAAAGCTATAGCCTTTAGACAGACCATGTACCACATCGACGATGGCGCGCTCAGCATTACCGTACAATAAAACATCGGCACGGGCATCCATCAAGATACTACGGCGGACTTTGTCCGACCAGTAATCATAATGAGCGATACGGCGTAGACTGCCTTCGATACCACCTAGGATAATTGGCACATCAGGATAAGCTTCACGGCAGCGCTGGCTATAGACGATAGCGGCGCGGTCAGGGCGTTTATTTGCCACGTTGCCCGGCGAGTACGCATCATCGCTACGAATCTTGCGATCGGCGGTATAGCGGTTGATCATGCTGTCCATGTTGCCTGCGGTCACGCCGTAAGCATAGACAGGTTTGCCCAATTCCATAAACGCGTCTTTGCTCTTCCAATCTGGCTGAGCAATGATACCCACACGAAAGCCTTGTGACTCTAGTAGACGACCGATAATCGCCATACCAAAGCTTGGATGATCGACATATGCATCGCCTGAAATGATGATGACATCACAGGCATCCCAGCCCAAATCGTCCATCTCTTTGCGGCTCATAGGCAAATAAGGCGCTGGCTCGTAGCAGCTTGCCCAATGTTTATCGTAGTCGTAAAGTGGTTTGGTACCTTGTTTAAAGGCGGTGCGGGCGATGGTATCGGCAGACATGAGCGGACCTGTTCATTAGAAAAATGGCACTAAAAAAAGCCGTTATTCATTAAAAATATTAACGGCTAATTTAAAAGCGCTCATTTTAACATGAATTACGCTCATTATGTGATAAACGATTAGCGATAAGTTATTGATAGTTTAAGTAATCTATGAATAAAAAGGCTTCTAGGAACTAATAATCTTTTTGTGCTAAATCATCGTTTATAGTAAGGATTTGCTACTCTAATAACTGAAATGGGAAAGTGACAACGTCAAAAGCTAAGGCAAAAGGCAATAAAACCAGCTTCTGAGCCGTATTTGCGCCACTACGAGACACTTGATTTTGCTGACTTTGGGTATAAAAGCTCACCGTATAAGGCTTAGTTAAAGGGCGATAATTGGATTGGATTAAGCTGAGATTACTCACTTGCGGATAAATAGCGCCTTTGACAGGAACGCTAAAGCAAAAGCGCTGAGCATTGATACGCTGGTCACTGGCTGAGGTACATTCTTTGCCGTTGTTTTGCAAAAAGAACTGATAGTCAGAACGTTTAAATTCATCTCTTAGTTTGGCATAAGACAGCTTCATTTCACCCTGAAAGTAGCCATCGTTATTGGGCACATAAAAGTTCATCTCATTATCGACTTGGATATTTTTTGGCGTCAAATTGGTCAGTAAACCCACCATCTCTGTCCCACCTTGGGTCAGCACATAGCTGTTCTTTTCGCCAACGATAACCATGGTCGCATTTGGCATTTTGGGTAATGCCTGTGCAGGGCGACCAAAAGCTACGATTTGATCTTCAGACAAAACGTGTTTAGTTGTCGTTTTGCTGACTCGATTGTCACTGTCTAATAATGAGCTAGTGGCACAGCCTGAGCTGGCGAGCAATGCCGCAAGGGACGCCACTGATATCACTGTCTTAAAGCTTAATGCTTTTAGTACTGGATTATTACTTTCTTCTTTTCTAATGGTACGGGTGTTTTTAGTCATGGTAAGGCTTCCTTGTCTACTAGGCGATGGACTACTGGTGCGGCATCTATTATTTACTGCCAAACTTTCGTTGATATCGTACCTTGTTTGACCGCGACTTATCTACTTTTAATTAAACAGCCAAGCAGTTTTCATAATCAAATTAATCGAGCAAAATCTTTGTGCCACTTTTAGTAAAGTTCATCACAAATTGGCTTTTAAAGTTGCGCACATTATTCTCATAGGTGAGCAAACCAGTCGTGAATCGATGGTAATCGCTCATATTTTTGGCATTGACCATCAACATAAAATCCGCATCACCAGACACCTCATAACAGCTCATCACCTGTGGCTGTGTATTCATCAAGCGCTCAAACCGATGTTGCATCGAGGTATTTGAGCGCGCCATCTCTATCATTACCACAGCAGTGAGTCCGTAACCCACCTTATTTGGGTCAACGATAGCGACTTGCTTGGTAATGACACCGTTGCTGATTAATGCTTGAATACGGCGCTGGGCAGTAGCGATAGACACATGCACTTGTTCTGCTATGGTTTTTAATGGCAAGGTCGCATCGTCCTGTAATAAATTTAAAATCGCTTTATCGATATCATCTAAAACTTGGCTCATGGTGTTCTCTCTTTTAGAAAGCGTTTTATTCACTGGATTTCTTATAATTATTATCACTATAAGTCAAAATTTAAGAAAATATTTATTTTTAAAGGTTCTAAAAGCTAAATTTATTCGTAAATAGATTTTTATAGGAATAATATCTCACCGACACTCAGTAAAATAGGTGCTATTAATCAAGGTCTAACAACCAAAACTTAGCAACCAAAACTTAGCAACCAAAGCTTAACCCTAACAAGTAAAAGCTCACAGCTGGTTTTCTAATATCTATGTAAACTTACGGTGCTTTTATGTCTACTTCAATGCTTTCTACTGTCTTTGTAAATACGCTAGCAACGACTGTCTCGCGCTTGCCATTGCCAGCGATTTGGACGGCGGGTAGCGCACAGCAACGCACATTAATATTGGGCGTCATACTAGCAATCTTGTCGAACCTTTTATTTGGCGTATTTTATGCTTACAGCAGCTTTTTGGCGCCATTGTCAGGTACGCAAGTCTTTATCTGGCGGATGCTGGCAATGTGGGCGGCATTGGTGGGATATTTGCTGATCAGTGGGCGCTTAGGTTTTCACATCGATAAACTCAAAGCGCTAGGCACAGTTAAACAATGGGCGTGGTTGTTATTGCCAACATCGATATTCTTAAGCCAGTTTTGGTTATTTATGTGGGCACCGGTCAATGGGCAGGGCGTACAAACCGCGATGGGTTATTTCTTATTCCCACTGATGATGGTGGTGTTTGGTTGCCTGCTATTTGGCGAAAAGTTAAGCCGTCTGCAATGGTTGGCGGTTGGCTTTGCCGTATTAGGAGTCGGCAGTGAAATTATCCGTACGCAAAGTGTCTCTTGGGCAACGCTTTGGGTCTGCGGCACGTATCCGCTGTATTATATTTTGCGCCGTTTGCAAGGTATCGGTGCGATTACTGGGTTATTGGTTGATTTGACGATATTTGCACCGTTTGCTTTGGCGTATTTATTTTTTATTGCACCGAGTAGTCTAAGCTTGGTTAGCGGTTCCGGCTTTTTTATTCTCATGCTGGCGGGACTTGGTGTCATGAGCGTGTTGGCCATGAAAACCAATGTGGATGCTAGCCAAATGCTGCCAGTGAATGTCTATGGCATGATGAGCTATTTAGAGCCTGCATTATTATTTATCTTAGCCATCACTGTACTGGGCAACCCTTTTGAATCAGCGATGATTTATAGCTATGGTTTGATTTGGCTCGGTATTGTCTTTTTAATTGCCCATGGGGTTAGGCAGTTGCGCCGCGCTCATAAACAAGCGCAAACGACAAAGATTGCGCCAGCTATTTGAAAATTAATAAGTAAGCTTGATTGAACAAATAAAAACGGACGATTCAGTATAAAGTTGAATCGTCCGTTTTTTTAAGATTAACACCAATCTGTTGAAAGATGGCTTTAATCTAAATCCTTCTTAAAGCCACGCTGCTTATCACGTTCCCAATCACGGTCTTTAAGCGTTTTACGTTTGTCGTGTTGTTTTTTACCCAGTGCCAAGCCAATTTGACATTTCACCAACGAGTTTTTCCAATAGCAGGATAACGGTACGCAGGCATAGCCTTTTTGGTTGACTGCACCCATTAACTTTTCGATTTCGCGGCGATTAAGCAGCAGTTTACGGGTACGGATACTATCAGGACTGACATGCGTCGAGCTTGAAAGCAGCGGTTGAATATGCGCGCCAAATAAGAATGCCTCATTATTACGAAAGATAATATAAGCTTCGGTAATGGTCATTTTGCCTGCGCGAATGGCTTTTACTTCCCAACCTTGTAACGACAGACCTGCTTCAAACGTTTCTTCAATAAAATACTCGTGTCGAGCTTTTTTATTGGCACAAATTTGATTCTCTGGTTTTTTTGATTTTTTTGACATAATTTCTCCATAAGGACTGCCTACAAATACAAAGTCCTTATCTGACTAGTCCTACTGATTCCTCATCCTAACTCAATAAATGGTATTGTCCTTTATTTGGTTTATAAAACGGATGAGTCGAACCGCCTATTGTAGCAAAGCCTCTAATAAAAATGTAAGTCGGCTATTAGGACAAATGTAGCCAATATAGTCGAAGTCATTTAAGGTGGTCACACAGCAATCGAGCGCAAACAGAAGACTGAGTACATTAAGTGAGGTTAAGGCGGTAACTATTTACAAATGCATCGACGATAAGTATTAAGTTTGAGAAAAATTTGCTAGCATATAGCCTACTATTACTGACCCTATTAGCCACGCTATGAGCCACTCTACTTCTGCTAACCCCTCAAAGCTGCACACCAGAATTTTATATCCTGGTACCTTTGATCCTATTACCAATGGTCATGTAGACTTGGTCACACGCGCCACCAAACTGTTTGATGAGGTCTTTATTGCGGTGGCCTCAGGACATCACAAAAAGCCTTTATTTAACTTTGAGGAGCGCGTCGCCTTAGTCGAGACAGTATTTGCTGACTTACCACAAGTATCGGTGGTGGGTTTTGAAGGTCTACTCGTTGACTTTATGCGTGAAAAAAACGCCACCGCTGTCTTACGAGGTCTGCGTGCGATGTCAGATTTCGAATATGAGTTTCAGCTGGCCAATATGAACCGTGAGCTTGATGAAAACTTTGAAGCGGTGTTTTTGACGCCATCGCAGAATTACTCATTCATCTCTTCGACGATGATTCGAGAAATCGCCAAACTCGGTGGTGAAGTGACTAAATTTGTCCCGCCATGTGTCTCACAAGCTTTTGCTGAAAAACTCAATCTTAGATAGCAAAATACCTGCTGACAATGAAGATGTGTCGAACATTTAAACGCATCGAAATCGTCAAAGCCAACGATACAAGTGCTATAAGTAAATATAAGGAGCAGTCTATGGCGTTATTAATTACTGATGAATGCATCAACTGTGATGTGTGTGAGCCTGCCTGCCCAAACGAAGCCATCTCAGAAGGCGATGACATTTATGTGATTGACCCTGATTTATGCACCGAATGTGTCGGGCACTTCGACGAGCCGCAATGCGTAGTCATTTGCCCTGTGGATTGCATCCCTTATGATCCCAATCATGTCGAGACCGAAAGTGATTTGTTGTCAAAATATAAACGCATTACTGGTCAATAAAATATGACAACATCACTCTTATCTACGAAATCAACGAACGACTTTGACCAGCAACATCTCTGGCATCCTTATGCTAGTCTACCGCCGACTTATCCTAATATTGTGATTGATCACGCTGATGGTATTTATATCGTCACGCAAGATGGTACGCGTCTGATCGATGGTATGTCATCGTGGTGGGCGAGCGTCCATGGCTATAATCATCCCAAGCTGAATGCAGCGATGATTGAACAATTGGGTAAAATGGCGCATGTCATGTTTGGTGGTTTGACCCATCAACCCGCAATAGATTTGGGCAAAAAACTGCTGTCAATTGTGCCTGCTGGACTGGATGCCATATTTTATGCCGATAGCGGCAGCATTGCGGTAGAGGTGGCTTTAAAAATGGCATTGCAATATCAAATTGCCGCTAAGCGTCCGCAAAAGTGCCAATTTGCCTCGACCCATTCTGGCTATTATGGTGATACGTGGCATGCGATGAGTGTCTGCGACCCTATCAATGGCATGCACAGCTTGTATGGTAAACAGTTACCTATGCAGCATTTTGTGCCAGCTCCGCCACTAGGCTTTGAGCGTGATATTAGCCAGTCTGAATATGATGAATTAACGGATTTCTTTGATAAAAATAGCGATAAGTTGGCTGGATTTATTATCGAGCCGATTATTCAAGGCGCAGGCGGCATGCGCTTTTATAGTCCTCAATATTTACAATTGCTTCGCAAATTGTGTGATAAATACAAAGTGGTACTAATTACCGATGAAATTGCGACTGGTTTTGGGCGTAGTGGCAAGCTATTCGCTTGTGAGCATGCAGGTATCAGCCCTGATATCATGACGATTGGTAAAGCATTAACTGGCGGTTATATGACTTTTGCGGCGACTTTGTGCACTCGCAAAATTGCCGATACCATTAGCCAAAGTGATTATCCATCCCTTATGCATGGTCCGACCTTTATGGGCAATCCGCTAGCTTGTGCCGTCGCTTGTGCCTCAATTGATTTAATACTCTCCTATGATATTGAAGCACGTACAGCAAATATCCAAACAATAATGAAACAACAACTTGCGCCAGTTGCGAGTTTAAATGGCGTTGCAGAAGTACGTTGTTTGGGTGCAGTCGCCGTCATTGAGCTAAATGAAGCGGTTGATATGTCGACCTTTCAGTCTTTATTGATTGAAAACGGTATTTGGGTCAGACCCTTTGGCAAATTGGTGTATATCATGCCGCCATATGTGATTAGCGAATACGAACTTGTCACTCTTTGCGAAGCGTTATTAAAAGTGGTGAGCACGTATTTAAGCCAAGCTTATTTAACGTAAAAAGGTCAAGAATGAGCGTTCTCTTTATCTCCGGTATCGATACCGACATTGGCAAAACCTACGCCACTGGTATGATTGCAAAGGCACTCATGCAGCAAGGCGTCAACGTCATCACTCAAAAGCTGGTGCAAACGGGCGTGGCGATTAATCCACTCAATGGCGAGATGGGCATTGCTGACGATATCATAGCGCATCGTCAACTCATGGCTATTCCTCTACAGCCATGTGATCTTGATTTTACCACTTGCGTTCATCGCTATGAAAAGCCTGCATCACCGCACTTAGCGACTCGATTATCAGGAGAAGTGCTAGATCCTAAACTGATCACTAGTGCCACCAAACGATTGCAAGCTACGTATGACTTGGTATTACTAGAAGGTGCTGGTGGATTGCTCGTACCAATAACGGAGCAATTATTAATTTTAGATTATATTGCTGCTCAAGGTTATCCGATTGTTTTGGTCACTTCTGGTCGTTTAGGCAGTATCAATCACACATTACTGAGTTTGGAAGCAATAAAAGCCCGTGGATTATCTGTACATAGCGTTATTTATAATCATATCCATGACGATGCTGCTCAGACAGATGCTGAGATTGCAAATAGTACCATGGATTTTTTACAAAATTATTTAGCTGCAAATTACCCCAAAGCGCATTGGTTACAGATACCGTATATAGATGGCAGTCATCAAGCCAATTATGAGGCGTTATCAAAAAGCTATTCATTGTCTTTACCAGTCGATTTCGTCTAAAAGCTTTATGAGTGTGGTTTCTTTTCTATCGCAAAATAGGCTTTTATCTCAAGTCTGCAAATAAATAGAAAACTCATTCCCAATTAGTCGATATGTTTGCTATACTAGCGCGCTTGGTAGACTAGGCAATCGCCGCTGCACACTGGCAACAGACATGCAGGGGAGGAAAGTCCGGGCTACATAGGGCAGCGTGCCAGCTAACGGCTGGGCAGGGTAACTTGACGACCAGTGCAGCAGAGAGTAGACCGCCTTTGGCTTATATGAGTATCGCAAGATGTTCATGTCATCGGTAAGGGTGAAAGGGTGCGGTAAGAGCGCACCGCGTGTCTGGCAACAGTTCACGGCATGGTAAACTCCACGCGTAGCAAGACCAAATAGGCATCGGCATGGCGCGGCCCGCGTTCGATGCGGGTAGGTTGCTTGAGCGTACGAGCGATTGTACGCCTAGAGGAATGATTGTCCACGACAGAACCCGGCTTATCGGTTTACCAAACCTTTTTTATTGTTCGTGATAAAAATGCAGCTAATTTGAATAAATTTCATATTTTCTGCAAAAAATGCCCTTATAGGGGTTGACGACAGTCAACAGCTTGGGTAAAATGTGCATCCTAAAATGGCGATGTAGCTCAGCTGGTTAGAGCGCATGACTCATAATCGTGAGGTCAAGAGTTCAAGTCTCTTCATCGCCACCATTTTTAGCAATACCTGCAATATTAAAAATGCCAATCATTATTTGATTGGTTTTTTTTTGCCTGAAATAAATTATTTAAGAATATGGTGAATGGCTCAATGGGCACCATAAAACATAATAATTACCTACTGATTTCTTGCTAAATCATAGCTTTATCTGTTTAGGTACAGATTAATTGTTGTAACTTATGTCCCGCTTACTTATCATAGGGGCTGTTTTCGGTAAAGTCCTGTAACGCCATGTCTGTACAACTACCTCCTTATCGTCCTATTAAGCATCGCAGTGGTTTAAAAGTCATGGGTGCTGCATTTCATGCCTTGCTAATGCGTGAGCTGCAAACGCGCTTTGGTGGTTATCGCTTGGGCTATCTGTGGGCGCCATTAGAAATTATTTTTCAAATGCTTATATTTCTAGTGATTTTTGGCGTAATTATTGAACGTGCATTACCAGGAATGAGCTTTCCATTGTTTTTGGTTGGTGGAATGGTTCCTTTTCGTATGTTTCAGACTATTGCGACTAGAGCACTAGGGGCTGTTGAGGCCAATCAAGGACTTTTGATGTACCGTTCAATACGGCATATTGACGTCATTATTGCCAGATCAGTTTTAGAGCTTATTATTTATTTTTTAACATTTATTATATTGTTGGTTGGCTTGGCTTTCTTTAATGATTACGCCAGTTTGGGAAATTTGCATATTGTATTATTCTGCTGGATAACGCTGTTTATGTTCAGCTTTGGCGTCGCTCTAATCATGATGATTATAGGTTATTATGGTGGTGAAATTACCAAGGTAATTACGATTCTCTTTACCATATTGTATTTTGCTTCAGGCATCATTTATCCCATTCATATTGTTCCAGAGCCATATTTTAGTTATTTACTTTATAATCCTTTTATCCATAATATTGAATTGATACGACACGCTTTAGCGCCCAATTATCCCGCTTATCATATTGATATAACGTACTTTTTAAAGTGGATGGTTGCAGTAAATTTCTTAGGCTTATTAATGTATAAAGCAGTAGAAAGAGACTTAATACGTTCTAAATAACGACAGGTAAATGAATGATTGAAATTAGAAATGTTTCTAAGTCTTTTATGACCAAGCAGGGTCGGCATTATCTATTTAAAGATTTGAATCTGACCATTGGTGATAAAAAAAGTGTGGGTTTACTCGGTCGTAACGGGGCGGGTAAATCGACTTTGCTGCGTATTATTTGCGGACTAGATAAGCCTGATCACGGAGAGATTATTACCGACTCGACGATTTCTTGGCCAGTAGGGGTAGCCGGCGGCTTCCAAGGTAGTTTGACGGGTCGTCAAAACGTCCGCTTTGTTTGCCGTCTTTATTCAAGCGGTCCCTATATTGACGAAAAAATTCGTTTTGTGGAAGAGTTTGCAGATATCGGTAATTATTTCGATATGCCGGTTAAAAGTTATTCATCAGGGATGAAAGCACGCTTAACGTTTGGCTTAAGCTTGGCCTTCGATTTTGATTATTATATGCTTGATGAAGCAGGCGCTGTGGGTGATGCGGCTTTTCGTAAGCGTAGTGAAGAGATATTGGCCGCGCGCCGTGAACAAGCAGGGTTTTTGATCGTATCGCATAACATCGGTGATATTAAGCGTAATTGTGATATTGGTATTGTGCTAATGGATCAAACAGCACACGTCTTTGAAGACACAACAGAAGCGATTGAGGTATATGAAGAGCATGTCCACAAAGCGAAAAAATAAGATAATTGACTTCTCGCTGTTTATTGGCTTGGTGGTCCTCCCTTGGGTATTGGTGATATTTTATGTCATGACCATTGCTCATCCGCGGTTTATTTCGACGGCTGATGTGGTGGTCAAACAAGTCAGTGATACCAGTGTGCCTTCTGGCGGTGGACTGTCGGCCTTGTTGGGTGTGAACAGTACCAGTAAAGAAGATGCGACTTATCTGACCGAGTATATTCTATCCAATGATATGGTGAAGCGCCTTGATAATAAGTTCAAGTTCCGCGAAGCGTATCATGTCGATGGCTCAGATCCGCTTAATGAGATTGAGCCTGATGCCACACAAGAAGAGTTACTTGAGTACTTCAAAAAGCGTGTACACATCAATCTGGACGAGCAAAGCTATGTGCTGTCAGTATCGACGGAAGCCTTTGATCCAAAGTATGCTTTTGAGCTGAATAAAACGATCCTCAATGAGTCTGAGCAGTTCGTCAACCGTATTTCACAAGAGGTGGCTCGTGATCAGCTGGTATTTGCTGAGACACAGTTAGATGAATCACAAGATCGCCTAAATGATGCCAAAGAGCAGCTATTAAAGTATCAAAACGAAAATGAGATTTACGATCCACAATCCAATGCTCAAATTGTGAATCAGCTGATTGGTAGTTTGCAAGCGCAATTAAGTTCATTACGTACCGAAGAGCGTCAATTACTCAGCTATCTGAACCCAGACGCACCGCAAGTAGTGTCATTAAGAAGTCAGATTAAAGCAGTCGAAGAGCAAATCAACCAAGAGCAAACCAAGCTGACATCACCGAATACCACCAAGTTAAACCGTCAAGCGGTACAGTTTGAGACTATCAAGGCAGATGTTGATTTCGCTACTGAGCTCTATAAATTGTCGTTATCTTCACTTGAGAAGGCACGTTTAGAAGCCTTTAAAAAGATGAAAAATTTGATTGTCATCTCAACACCATATCAAGCTGAAGAAGCAACTTATCCACGCCGTGCTTATATTATTTGGACGTCGCTAGCATTACTTTTGATGCTTTATGGATTTGTGCGCCTAGTGATGGCGGTTGTCCGTGATCATCGTAGCTAGTTTTAACACACCAGATATCAGTAATGATCGATAGATCAGCAAAGGAATACCACTCATGAATATGAAACCACGTCCTCTTGTGACCGTGATAAAAGTGTTAAGTTTGGCCATGGCAGCCAGTAGTGTGCCCGCGCTAGCAGCAGGCAGTTATGCGGATCAAATCTCAGGATCTAGCTTTGGCACCAGCAATAACAGCATGAGTCAAGACCAAAACAGCAATAACATCAATGTCTCAACACAGGCATTTGCAGGTGGTGTATTAGGACAGGCGACCGCGCAAGAAGCGGTTAATGCCTCAAGCTTGCCAAGTCAGTCAGTCATCAATACC
This sequence comes from Psychrobacter sp. Ps7, assembly GCF_022129225.1. Taxonomy (NCBI): domain Bacteria; kingdom Pseudomonadati; phylum Pseudomonadota; class Gammaproteobacteria; order Moraxellales; family Moraxellaceae; genus Psychrobacter; species Psychrobacter sp. Ps7. Next base: position 34,659 of record NZ_JADQAH010000006.1, read on the forward strand.
ACGCGCCCCTATCAAGAAATCAACACGCAAGACATGATGTTTGGTGAGCAGCTCTTCCGAGGAGCATTTTCGACCACCTCTGGCTCTACCTTTAATGACAGTTACGTGATCAACCCGGGTGATAACGTCCAAGTACGGATGTGGGGCGCTTATCAATATGCTGCTACCATGACCGTCGACCCACAAGGCAATATTTTCTTGCCAAATATCGGTCCAGTACGTGTCTCAGGTGTGCAAAATGGCAGTCTGCAAAATGTGGTAAAAAGTGCTGTCAGTCGTATTTATCGCTCGAACGTTGGCGTTTATGCCTCATTAGAGCAAGCACAACCAGTGAAGGTATTTGTAACAGGTTTCGTTAAACAACCTGGTTATTACGGCGGTTTAGCAGCAGATGCCGTATTGTCTTATTTGGATAGAGCGGGCGGTGTTGATCCGACTCGTGGTAGTTATATTGATATTCAAATCAAACGTAATGGGCAAATGCTACAGCAAGTCAATCTATATGATTTTCTACTGGCGGGTAAATTACAAGCATTCTCTTTTCGTGATGGCGATGTGATTACGGTTTCACCGCAGAAAAAAACCTTTGAAGTAGGCGGCCAAGTTCAAAACGAATATACCTTTGAATTTGATGTGAATGATTTGACCATTGGTGATGTGTTGCAAGTGGCCAATCCCGCAGCAAATGCGACCAACGTTAGTATCACTCGCAGTGCAGGACGTGCACAGACGGCGGAATATTACTCGTTGGCAGAAGCTCAAAACGTGCCTGTTTATAATGGTGATCAGATGGTAGTTACCTCCGATCGTTATGCGGGCACAATCGCGGTGCAAGTAAAAGGTGCGCATACAGGTAATGGTGCCATGGTTGTACCATATGGTGCTCGCTTAAAGGACATCGTGCCACAGCTACAGCCAAGCCCACTCGCTAAACTGACTCATTTGACCATTTATCGTGAGTCTGTTGCTGAGCAACAAAAACGCATGATTAATGAGTCACTCGATCGTCTAGAAGAGCTGACGCTTGCCACGCAGTCGACCACTCGTGAAGAAGCAGCACTGCGTCAAGACGATGCAGCATTGGTTAAGCAGTTTGTCGCCAAAGCGCGTAATGTTAAAACGACGGGTCAAATTGTTGTCGTCCCGAATTCGTGGCAGGATATTATTCTGCAGCAGGGTGATATCATTGAGATACCTGCGCAAACGTCTGTCATTACCGTTAATGGTCAAGTACGAGCACAAGGCGCGCTGACCTTCAACCCAGATTATACCGTTGGTGATTATGTTGCCAATTCAGGCGGTTTCTCTGACAATGCTGATGTTAAAGAAATCTTGATTATCCATCAAAATGGCGCCAGTGAGGTGGTCAATACCGCTTACCGTATCCAGCAAGGCGATGAGATTATGGTATTACCAAAAGTCAAAACCAAGCGCGTAGAAATTGCTCGTGGCTTATCGCAAATTGTTTATCAATTAGCCATCGCTGCTAAAGTGGTTCTCGATTTATAACCATTATTGAAAAGTTGTATAACAAGAGAACAAGTCATCTGCATAGATAGATGTAAAAGTAATGAATAAGGGTGTTAGAAATGGCAAAAAGCGCGGCAGATGATGTCAATGTGGCAGTGACCTCTCACTCTGATAATGCCTTGCTTTTGCCATCATCCGCATACCAATTGCCACAGCATTTGGCGGTCATTGGTAAGGGTATGCGTCAAAACAATGTACTTTTGTCTCAGGTATTGCAGGCAGATATTCAGCGCTGGTATCCGTGGTCAGGTATACAGCAACGTATCAATGCAGGTAAAACGCATTTACTGTCTGCATTGCCATTACCTAATGTTGTAAAAAATCAGATAACTCATTTGTCCAGCTCCTCTCTCTCTTTTCAGCAACCCGATGCCTTTATCGGTTGGGGTCGTAAAAAAAGTTATCAACGAGCTAATACAGTGGCTAAGCGGCAAAAGCTTGAGACATTGAGTGTTGAAGATGGCTTTTTGCGCTCATTAGATTCTGGTATTGGTAGCCGTCATGGCCTGAGTGTCGTCGTTGATGACCTTGGTATTTATTTTGATATGACGCATGACTCACGCCTTGAGCGGCTGATTATTGAGCGTACTAAAAATGCTACTACGCCTAATAATCACGAAATAGATGACGCGCACGCGAGGCAATTGATTGCACGTATTTGTAATGAGCAGCTCAGTAAATATAACACAGTGATCGATTGTCCGTCCTTGAATAAATTGATAAATGAAGACGGCGTTAATACAACAGCAGATCCATTGAAATCGCATGTTTTATTGATTGACCAAGTGGTTGGTGATGCTTCTATCACCGGTGCGGGCGCGGATAAACGTCAGTTTAAGAAGATGTTAACATCTGCGTGTCGTAATCATCCTCATGCCCATATTTGGATAAAGGCACATCCTGCATCAAAATCGGGACACCTGACTCGTTTAAAACTACCTAAGCAGGTTCGGTTATTAACTCAAGCGCTCAATCCTATCGAGCTATTAGAGCAAGTTGACCATGTTTATACGGTCAGCTCCCATATGGGCTTTGAAGGGTTGATGTTAGGTAAAACAGTACATTGCTTCGGGGTCAACTGGTATAGTGGCTGGGGTCTAACTGATGACAGCGGCGCACCCAAAAATCTGCTTAAAGCGGTCGAAAAACGTCGTCAAAAACTTGTCAGCAAACAGCTAGAGTCTAGGGGACACTCAAATCCTGCGTTGTTTCCTACATCATTTGCTAAAAAAACATCTGCAACGTTAGAAACGTTATTTTATAGCGCCTATATAGATTATAGTCGTTATGTAGATCCAGCCACCAAGCAAGCCTGTGATATTGATACAGCGATAGAATGGCTAGTGACTAATCGATATTGGCAAGCGCGCCTTGAAGGGGATCTCACGATATATGAATTTAGTCGCTGGAAATTACCATTTGTAAAAGCTTTTACGAATCTACCGCGTACGACATTATTTATCAAACCCAAGCCACGTCTCAAGAATTTATTGCATCCTGATCATTTTCGTGTTGATTATCAGCAGCCTCTACTAGCGTGGGGTTTGGCTAAACGCCAGCAAGTACAAAATAAATTACAGCGTAAGCTTGAGAGACAGCCACATTTGTCCATACCGTCTATATACTGTATGGAAGATGGATTTATCCGCTCAAATGGTTTGGGCGCGACGTTGTTAGCACCGTTGTCGGTCGTCATAGACAAGCAAGGTATTTATTATGATGCGACCCAGCCTTCAGATTTAGAGACGTTGCTACGCCATTGTCAAGCACTGAACCCACAGCAAAGTGTCCGTGTACAACAGCTGCAAGATAAATTGCTGAATCAGCGGGTGAGTAAATACAATGTTGGAGCTGATGTCGCCAGTGCCAATAACCAGCATACTTCTTGGATGCATGAGGCTAGAGTATCTGGCAAGCGCCGTCTGCTTATCATCGGTCAAGTCGAAGATGATTTATCGGTGCAGTACTGCGGCTCGACGATCAAAACCAACAGCGGCTTGATTGAGCGTGTATGCCAAGATAATCCTGAGGCTTATCTTATTTATAAGCCGCATCCTGACGTTGAAGCAGGACTAAGGGCTGGTAAGGTTAGCGCAGAGTTTTTACAGCAGGTCAGTGCCGTCGCCTATGATACCGCGATGCCTGATTGCTTAGAGTGTGTTGATGAAGTACATACGATTAGCTCATTGACTGGCTTTGAGGCGTTGCTGCGCGGTTTAGACGTTACTTGCTACGGCTTACCGTTTTATGCTGGTTGGGGGTTAACGGCAGATATTGATGCCCAGTTTTCACCGAAAGCTGACTATTTAGAGAGACGAAAACGCGACACTGCATTAACGCTTGAGCAATTGTTATATTGTGCGCTTATTCGCTATCCCTTATATCGTTTACCTAATGGCTACGGGCTTGCACAAGTAGAGCAAGTGATTGACTATTTATACCCTCCTAAAAGCGCTCCTTTGCTTAAAGATATTCATAATACAGCGTCTCAAGCGCAAATATCTAGCCCTATAAATAGCTGGATTAACCATGCGACTTCAGTTTTATCCACGCTACCTGACAATTTTAAACGCCAAGCGACGACTCGTTTTATGCAGCAGCGTCATCAATGGCAGCAGCGCCTGCGTAAACTATCTCGTTAGTTTATTCTAAACTTGTGACGCAAATCCATTGCGACAAGTAGGGGCTTTTTCGGTATAATCAGTGATAATTGATGTGTATTCACACGGCTTAATATTCAAGTTGTTTAATAAATACTCTCGCTTTTATCCTTCATCTTCTCATTAATGGTAATTCAATACTATGGCAGCTTCGATGTCTCACTTGCTTACTCATCGACACGTCTTGCTGTTACAAGGAAAGATGGGCGGATTCTTCAACCGTTTTTCGACATTTCTGCAAACTCAAAATATTAAGGTTAGTAAGATTAACTTTAATGCAGGTGATGCATTCTTTTATCATCATGATAATACCTATGAATATACCGATACATTAGCGCAGTTCTCTTCTTGGTTGCAGGCTTTCATTGAAGAAAATAGCATTGATGCGATTGTCTGTTTTGGTGATTGTCGTCCGCATCACACCCAAGCTGCTTGTATCAGTGAGCAGTTGGGCACCTCTTTTTTTGTATTTGAAGAAGGCTACTTACGTCCCGATTACATTACATTGCAAGAATATGGCATTAATGGCTATTCGCGCTTAAATACGGCAGATATTAAAGCGCTCAAAAAAGCCAATGATAAACCACTGTATACTCACAATCGTTTTTATCGTTTGAGTATCGCTGCAATTGTCTACTATATTATCGTTTGGATATACAAAAGTCGCTATCCGCATTATTCGCATTATCGCGGTATGACGGCGTGGCAAGAAGCAATCGCTTGGCTCAAAGCACCATGGCGTAAACTGCGAGGGTATTTACCTGATAAGCAATTGCAAAATAAGCTGACCAAAGAACAAAGTAATAATTATTTTTTGATTAGTTTACAAGTGCATAATGACTCGCAGATTACCCATCATAGTGACTACCGTGATGTGGTGCAGTTTATTGATGAATCTATTGCCAGCTTTGCAGAGTATGCTGATAAGCAGCAATTACTGGTATTCAAGCATCATCCGTTAGATCGTGGTCATCGAGATTATCGCGAACTGGTATCTAGCTTGGCTAGACGCTATCAAGTGGCGGAACGTGTGTTTTATGGTTGCGACATGCACCTGCCAACCTTGATGAAACACAGTATTGGGATGGTGACCATCAATAGCACGACAGGTTTGCAATCGGTATATCACAAAAAACCTACCAAGATCATGGGTCGCGCGATTTATGATACGCCGAAACTGATAGATCAGAAACCACTTAATGAGTTTTGGCAACAACCTAACCACCCAGATAATGAGTTTTATCTTAGATTTCGTGAATACTTGATAGAGCAAACTCAGATCAACGGGGCTTTTTACGGTAAGTCACCATGGATGTATAAATATCTGCATAGCGCAGGATGTGAACCCATAGAGAGCGATCTGTCCAAAACCAATACCCCTCAGTAGATTATTGATTGTTCATATCCAGTTAGCATGAGTCTTGTCGAAGTGAATAAGGTGCTATCAAGCGGCTCGCTTTCTATCTGTACAGTTATCCGCTCGTAACTTCACTTGTAAATACTCCCTCTGCTAATAAAATCGCCTTACTTTATGGTAGAAAACTGCTAGAATACTCTTTCATGCCTGCGCATAAGAGTTGACGTCCTGAGCGGTTGATTGGAGATGATAATATTGGCAAATAAGCTGATTCTAATTATATTCTTTTCAACGATGGACAGCTATTTTAGCGGTTGCGCCTGACAGCATTTATTTCTTAATTTTATTATTCTATCACCCTTAATTTAGTAGGCGCTTTGTGACTGCATTAGCAAATATTCGTAACTTTTCAATCATTGCCCACATTGATCATGGCAAGTCGACGCTTGCTGATCGTTTTATTCAAATGTGCGGTGCCTTGCAAGATCGCGAGATGCAGGCGCAAGTACTTGACTCCATGGATATTGAGCGTGAGCGCGGTATCACCATTAAAGCGCAGTCGGTAACCTTATTCTACGATCATCCTAATGGTGAGCGCTATCAGCTCAACTTTATCGATACTCCAGGACACGTTGACTTCTCATACGAGGTGTCGCGTTCACTAGCCGCTTGTGAAGGGGCGCTATTGGTCGTTGATGCCGCGCAAGGGGTGGAAGCTCAGTCCGTGGCCAACTGCTATACTGCCGTTGATCAGGGTCTAGAAGTCATGGCGGTACTAAATAAAATTGATTTGCCACAAGTCGAGCCTGAGCGTGTCATTCAAGAGATTGAAGACATCATCGGTATTGACGCTGTTGATGCGCCACGAGTTTCTGCTAAGTCGGGTTTGGGCGTCGATAAATTACTAGAAGCATTGGTTGAATTTATCCCTGCACCGACTGGTGATCGTGAGGCGCCACTACAAGCATTGATTATTGACTCTTGGTTTGATAACTATCTAGGCGTTGTGTCTTTAGTTCGGGTACGTGAAGGTACTATCCGAAAAGGTGATAAACTTTATATCAAATCGACCAAAGAAGCGTATTTAGTCGGCTCGATCGGTGTCTTTACGCCCAAGCCTGTTGATACGGGTATCTTGGAGGCGGGTGAAGTCGGTTTTATTATTGCTGGTATCAAAGATATCGCTGGCGCGCCAGTGGGTGATACGATTACTCACTCTAAAACGCCAGACGTTGAGCGTATTCCAGGTTTTAAACAGATTACTCCGCAAGTCTATGCCGGTATGTTCCCTGTTGAATCTACAGATTTTGAAAAATTCCGTGAAGCGCTGCAAAAGCTACAAATCAACGATGCCTCATTGTTCTTTGAGCCTGATACCTCCGATGCGCTAGGTTTTGGTTTCCGTTGTGGTTTCCTTGGTATGCTGCACATGGAGATTATCCAAGAGCGTTTAGAGCGCGAATATGACTTGGACTTGATTACCACTGCGCCATCCGTTATCTACGAGATCGTCAAGAAAAATGGCGATATCATGTATGTTGATAATCCATCAAGACTCCCTGAGCCGAATAATATTGAAGAGTTCCGTGAGCCCATTGCCCGCTGTCAGATTTTAGTACCGCAAGATTACTTAGGTAATGTCATGACGCTTTGTATCGAGCGCCGCGGCGTACAAGTTGATATGCGCTTTATGGGTCGTCAAGTGCAGCTGATCTTTGATATTCCAATGGGCGAAGTCGTCATGGACTTCTTCGACCGTCTAAAATCGGTATCACGCGGATTTGCCTCACTTGACTATAATTTTGAGCGTTATCAAGTCGATAAATTGGTTAAAGTAGATGTATTAATCAATGGCGAAAAAGTCGATGCGCTGGCCATGATTGTTCATGAAACCCAATCACGCTATCGTGGTAATGCTTTGGTGACTAAGATGAAAGAATTGATTCCGCGTCAGATGTTTGATGTGGCAATTCAGGCCGCGATTGGTAGCCAAATTATTGGGCGTAGTACAGTGAAAGCCATGCGTAAAGACGTCTTGGCTAAGTGTTATGGCGGTGATGTGTCGCGTAAGAAAAAGCTATTGTCTAAGCAAAAAGCCGGCAAAAAACGTATGAAGCAAGTCGGTAATGTGGAGATTCCACAAGAAGCCTTCTTAGCGGTATTGCAGGTTGAGTAAGTCATTACTAATTGACTGGTCAACGATAGTTTTTTTGGTGTAATTAGTGGCGCAGTTGATAGTATAGATAGCCAGATAAGTCGCTCGTTAATAGGCAATTGAGTATGGATTTTGATTTTAATTTAATTTTAGTACCATTAACCATTGGTTTGGGTATTATTTGGCTATTAGATAAGCTGACCCTGAAACAACGTAAAACTCGCGGGCGTGGTCAAGAAAGTCTCTTGGTACGCTGGGCTTATGATTTTTTCCCCGTATTGGCAGTGGTGTTAATAGTACGCTCGTTTTTGATTGAGCCTTTTAATATTCCCTCATCTTCTATGGTGCCGACATTATATACGGGCGATTTTATTGCGGTTAATAAGTATGCCTACGGGGTGCGCCTACCGCTGACGTATAACAAAGTGCTGGATACGGGCGCGCCTGAGCATGGTGATGTGGCGGTATTCCGCTATCCTGAAAATCCAAGTATTTATTATATTAAGCGTGTCATTGGTTTGCCTGGTGATACTGTTAGTTATGATCAAGGGACACTTTCTATCAATGATGTCCCAGTTGACACTAAGCCTATCGATTTTGCGGCGAACCCTGAGTTGACCTCACAGCTTTATTTACCAGGACAAATCGGTCCAGGGCAAGTACTGACCGAAGACAGTGCGGCAGTGATGGGTGAGCAAGAAGAGGGTGAGGCGCAATACTTTCAGGAAACACAAGGTGAAAACAAGCATCTTGTTCGTTACTTGAATGGTATGAATAGCTCTCAATATGCACCATTTTTGCAGCAGCAATCGCCAGAAGTGGTTAGCTCAGCAGGTACTAAATGGCGTATTAGCGTTCCAGAAGGTCAGTATTTTGTGATGGGCGATAACCGCGATCGTAGTGCTGATGGTCGGTTCTGGGGTTTTGTTCCTGATGAGAATTTAGCGGGTAAAGCGGTTTATATCTGGATGCATAAGCCACCCGGACTTAATTTACCAACCTTTGAACGCAATGGTACTATTGATTAAGATTATGTAATTAAGATTATGAGACGCTCTATTGGTTGATTTATCGATAATAGTTTTATGCTAATATTGTTGCTATCTAATAAACGGCTACCTAGTATTTCGGTAGCTCCTAAAAAATAGTTGTTTACCAGTAGAGGGATATCATAGTGCAGCAATTATCTGGAATCGCCACACAGCGTGGTGCTAGCGTAACGAGTATCGTTTTAATTATTCTTGTGTTAGGAGTTGCTGCCAAATTGATGGTTGCTATCGTACCTGCTCAGATCGGTGATTATCAATTGACCAAGACCTTAAGCGCACAGCTTAAGGAAGCAAATAATAATAATGAGACGGCCAAGCAGTTTGTCGAGCGTGTTAATAGACAGCTATCTATTAATGCTGATTATGATACTCAGGCGGAAGACGTATTTACTTTTATTGATAAAAAGACGGGACAATTGGCTATTCGTAAAGAATATGCAGTCACCAACAATTTCTTTGGTAATGTTGATATCGTCAATCGCTTCGAAGGTGATATCGATATGACAACAGCAGAGTAACTAAAAAGAATGTTAGATCACTCTTAAACTTTTTAATCTCTGAATGTCTTTATAATATTCATTAATCCATACTATTACTAACCAAATCAGTAAAACAGAAGGGATAACCACAAGCCACGCATGAAACCAACTTTGCAGCATTCCCAAGCGATTACTACTCCTCAACAAAATAGCACGTCTGTCGACACGCTGATTGTTAGCTCAGAATTTATTCAGCAGTTAGCCGTATTAACACGCAAGTTAGGCTATGTGTTTAAGGACTTGAGTCTCCCCAAACTTGCGTTGACACACCGCTCATTTGATAGCAAAAAAAATTATGAGCGTTTAGAGTTTTTAGGAGACGCTCTGTTAGGAATGATTGTGGGTGAGGCTTTATATCATCGCTATCCTAGCCAAAATGAGGGTCGCTTGACTCGTATGCGTGCCACCTTGGTACGTCAAGAATCATTGGTCATTATTGCGCAAAACTTAGAGCTCTCTAACCATCTGATATTAGGGATAGGTGAGCGTAAAGGTGGTGGGCGCAATCGCGCTTCTATATTGGCTGATGCCGTGGAGTCTTTGATTGGTGCTATTTATTTAGACAGCCAAGATTTGGATATTACTCGCGATTGTGTTCTCTCATGGTATGGTGATTTGATTGACAACGTTAATGACCAAAAAGCCTTAAAAGATGCCAAGAGTCGATTGCAAGAGTGGCTACAATCTAAGCAATTTGATCTGCCACATTATGAGCTAATGGAAACACGTGGTAACGCGCCGCATCAAATTTTTGTTGTACGTTGCCATGTTAATATCAATAACTGTGCTGATATTACTGAATCTGGTGAGAGCCGCCGTATCGCTGAACAAAAAGCAGCAGAACTAATGATTAACCAATTGCATAAGCTGCCGAGCTCAGCTAAAAAGCGATCCTAACTAGGATTAACCTATGGATCGCACATACCACTTTTTTTGACAATATATGTTAAGTGACGTTTTAAGAATCGTTTATTTGAATTAGCGTAAACGTCACACATTTCAAAACCTTAAATACTTCCCAGCCGATGATGGTTTTGCTTTTTTAGTGCTGATACAGCCAATACATCATTAAGCACCATTTGACTGGATATAAATTCTATAGGATTAACCTATGAGCAATCGTACTGACTTGCCATCCAATGATGAAGATAATGCCAAAAATATGACCGAAAACACAGAATTGAATCAAAACCAAGATAATATCGATACTACTAACGATGGCATCAATCAAGCAGAAGATACTACTGTAGACAACGATATGGCAATTGAAGAATTCTTTGCCCCTACTAGTAGTCATGCAGGTATTGCTGATGATTTTAAAGCGGGTTATGTCGCGATCGTTGGACGTCCAAACGTTGGTAAATCGACTTTGATGAATCACTTATTGGGTCAAAAGCTGTCTATTACATCACGTAAGCCGCAAACGACTCGTCACCGTATCCACGGTATTTTGTCAAATCATGAGATGCAGGCAGTATTCGTTGACACGCCGGGTATTCATCGCAATGAAGTACGTGCTATTAATGAGCGTATGAATAAAGCTGCGGTATCTGCATTAGTAGATGTTGATTTGGTATTATTCGTTGTTGATTCAGATCAATGGCGTGATGATGATTTGTTGGTTTTACAAAAGCTTGGCGACACCAATTTAAATGTGGTATTGGTTATTAATAAATCTGATACCTTAAAAGATAAAGGCAGCGTGTTGCCGCTGATTGAGACGTTTAATGACAGTTTTGATTTTGCCGATATCGTACCAGTATCTGCCTTAAAAAACCAAAACCTAGATCGTCTACAAGAAGTGATTGCTTCGCATCTTCCTATTGCTGCTCCTATCTATGATACCGAGCAAATTACTGACCGCTCAGAACGATTTTTGGCCAGTGAAATTATCCGTGAAAAAATCATGCGTAGCGCTGGTGACGAAGTGCCATATGACTTAACTGTACAGATTGATGGGTTCAAAGATGAGCCTGCGCACACTGATCCAAAGACAGGGCGTCCACGTAAGGCTTGTACTTTCATCGATGCGACTATTTATGTTGAACGTAGTGGTCAAAAGGCCATTGTGATTGGTGATAAAGGTCAGCGTATTAAGCAAGTTGGTATGGATGCTCGTAAAGATATGGAGCAGCTGTTTGATAAAAAAATCATGCTGACACTGTGGGTGAAAGTGAAACGTGGCTGGTCTGATGACGAACGTGCATTGACTAGCTTAGGATATTGATTGAAGAATAGCGCTTTAATCAATTTTCTATATGCTCGATGCTTAGGTGATAAAAAATGCGTAACGAAGCGTTAATCGGTTATTTATTGCATCAGCGTCCTTATCAAGAAAAGCGCGCCTTATATTATCTGTTTTCTCATCAACATGGCATGATCCATGGTATTGGGAAAAAAGGCGCGCCATTGTTCATGCCATTGCAGCTCTTTGCCACTGGTAAACGCGATTTAAAAACGTTTAGTCAGATCAATATTGCATCGCAACACACAACTCAAACAGACATAGCAAAAGATGATGGCATTACCACTGTTTTAGAAGCACTGCCCTACGAAAATATTACAGGTCAACATCAATATGCAGCGTTGTATTTAAACGAAATATTATGGCGGCTGTTGTTGACTGAAGATCCAATGCCAGTATTATGGCTACATTACCAGGACAGTCTGTCTCAGCTTAGGCGACCTTTGAGCGCCAACGAATTACGGTTGTGCTTGCGCCAATTTGAACAGCATTTATTCAATGAGTTGGGTTTTAGCTTAATATTGACGCACGATAGTATTGAAAACATCATTCAGCCTGACGATTCTTATCGTTTTTTACCTGATGTTGGTTTAGTGCCTGTCTTGCAGAATGATATACAGACTGAGCATTTAGACAATACTATGAGGCAATTTTTTTTCAAAGGTACTGATATTATCGCAATGACGCAGTTAGGTATTACTGACAAAACCTTAAATAATTGGTCAAAAATCCATCGACAGCTTATTGACCATTTACTGGATTATCAACCATTGCAAAGCCGCCTACTATGGCAGCAGCAACAGCGTTACCAATAAATAATAGTGCTACTCTCAAAGTGCTATAACCAATCTGATTGGTGCTGAGACTGTCTAAAGTTTCATATTCTTGTACCGTTGATCAGTCGATTGGGTTTCGTTATCAAAAAAAATCTTATGACCACTGCTTCATTACCTTCATCTAACAACCCTTTGCAAAAACCTATATTAGGTGTAAACATTGATCACGTAGCAACTTTACGTTAAGTGAGTGGGGTTAGTTATCTAAGTCCTTTAGCCACCGCTCTTTGGTGCGAGAAGGCGGGAGCAGACGGTATTGAGTTACATACAGGCGCTTATGCTGAGGCAAGCTTGGTAGCCGATATGAACATGCAAAATGCTGAGCTGAAACGAATTAAGCAAACTGTTGCTACTGCTTGACGCAGTGATAATAAGCTCTTAATTAACGCAGGTTATGGTCTGACACGTGATAATGTGAGTGCTATCGCACAAATTGAAGGTATTTATGAGTTGAATATTGGTCGTGCATTCATTGCAGGCTCTGTATTTGTAGGACTCGAGCAGGCCGTCATTATGATGAAAGAAGCAATGTATAATGTATAATGTATATAGATATATAGATATATAGATATATAGAGCTATCAAAAAATGTGAGTGGTAATTTATGTCAGTGGTAGTTTTTTATTCGTCACATTCGGTGGGATGATCTTCATTAAGTTTTTGTTTAACAATACCTCCTTGGTTAAATGATATTAGATACATTGCTTCATTATAAGCAACGATGGGACAGTATTTTATATGACCAAAATGTCCTCGTGGTTTGCCACTATCACCCCAAAATTTGGTGTAGTGGCGTCGACTTCCAACTCGTAAACTTAGCTTACTGTATTTAGGATTTAAAGACTGCTGAACGACTAATGAATCTACCTGAGCATCAAAGTGATTATTGTCATTTTTATCTATGAATAACAAAAGCGTCTTATCGCTGTCTCTATGGCAGCGCCCTCCAGTATTAGACAAGCAAACAATGACATTCTGTCTTCTGATGTAACTCTCAGCCTTGGCTAAGGCAAGAGAATTCTCTAACTGACTTCGAATCCGTTTGGCTTCCATACGTGCTAATTGCGTTCGTATGACTGGGGCTGCGATCGTCACTATAATTGCTAATACACATACAGTGACGATAAGTTCAACCAGCGTAAAACCCTTGTTATTTCTATTAACAGTGCTTGGGTCTGTTCTAGTGTTTATATTAGGTGCTCTTTTATAGAGATATACTATATAGCTGTGATACACATAAAGAATCAATCGGCTTTGAGCTAGCCTGTGCTTATTTGAAGTAAAAACCCATAACATAAATGCTGAGAGCTTTTTATAACTTGATAATGTTTTATGCAGCAATGCCATGAGGCTTGTTACCTATAATAAGTAGTTTAGTTCAATAAAACAGTCTCGCTTCTTTAAATGTGCTTTAATCCAATCATTGCGTAAAATCGAGCCAATATGCTCGTGAAATTTTGCAGTAATGATCAGATTTATGATGTATGAAATAATGTTGAGTGCTATAATATAAACAGAATATATGTCTACTGTCAAAAAATGTTTCAATTAGTGAATGACTGGTTTTAATAATAGAGAAAAAATACTAACTGTACTAAAATACGCCCAGACAATAGATACTGTTAGGTTTACTATCTAGTGTGAACTGACATACAAAAGATAAAAAGCGTAAGGTGTGTTAGTTCTAGGTAACTTAAGCTGGTTATTGTGTTTTAGTTACAACATTATCGTGTAATAATGTGTAGCTCGTTAACGAAAAAAGTTGTAAACTGAATTGATAATCGCTAAGCTACTCCTTAATTGGTTTTGCTTTGTCACTTAAAATTCGTAAAAGATGTCTATTTTAGAGCATCTTGAGAAGCGGTTTTGCTTAATGCATCACTCAAATTATCCTTTGGAGGAAGTCCATGAAATTGAATAAAATTGCTCTAGCTTTGGTTGCTGTAGCAGCTGCACCTTTAGCAGCTAATGCTGGCGTAACTATTAGCCCATTGTTACTAGGTTATCATATGACTGAAGAGTTCGGTGATACTAGTGATAAACAGCGTGAAGTGCTAACAACTGGCAAAAACCTGCAGAATAATACTGATTTAGTTGGTAACCCTAATGGTGGCGTAGCCAAAGAAAGTAGCCTATATACTGGTGCTGCACTAGGTATTGAGCTAACTCCTTCAACTCAGTTCCAAGTAGAGTATGGTGTATCTAATGCTAATGGTGAAGCATCTGAAGCTTCAGCAAAATCAGGAGCTAACCGCTTCGACGTAGAACAAACCATGCTTTCTGGTAACTTCTTAATCGGTACTGAAGAATTTACTGGTTATACTGATAGCGCATTCAAGCCATATGTGTTAATTGGTGCTGGTCAGTCTAAAATCAAAGTAGAAAATCAAGAGTCTTATCCAGCTGCATCTCCAGTAGCTGGTTATAACACTGGCGATACCGTACAAGCTGGTACTGAAGTATCAAATTCTAAAGATACTATTGGTAACCTAGGTCTAGGTGCTATGTATCGTATCAACGACGCTTTAAGCCTACGTGGTGAAGCTCGTGCGATTCATAACTTTGATAATAACTGGTGGGAAGGCATGGCTTTGGCCGGTCTAGAAGTTGTACTTGGTGGCCATTTAGCGCCTACAGTAGCAGTACCACCAATGCAAGAGCCAGTTATCGATACTACTCCAGTAGTCGTAGTTGAATCTGATCTTGATTCTGATGGCGATGGCGTACCTGATAGCATCGATGCATGCCCAGGCACTCCTATGAATGTCGTAGTAGATGAGCGCGGTTGCCCAGTACCAGTAGATATTACTGATGAGCTGAAAATGGAACTACGTGTATTCTTTGATAACGATAAATCAACTATCAAATCTCAGTATCAACCTGAAATCGCTAAAGTAGCAGAGAAGATGCGCGAGTATCCTAACTCTACAGCACGTATCGAAGGTCATGCTTCTAAAACTGGTCCTTCAGCACGTTATAACCAACGTTTATCTGAAGCCCGTGCCGTTGCTGTTAAATCTATGTTGACTAACGAATTCGGTATTGCTCCAAACCGTATATCAACAGTTGGCTATGGTTATGACCAACCAATCGCTCCAAACGATACTGAAGAAGGTCGTGCTATGAACCGTCGTGTTTATGCCATCATCACTGGTGACAAAACAATGACTGTTGAACAAACTAAAGATATGGTTGTTCAGTAAATAGTATTGAACCGATTGTTTTACTAAATATATAGTTACAAAAAAAGTCACCTAATGGGTGGCTTTTTTTTATTTATGGATTGAGAAAAGCAAGTTATTACATAAATTTGTGAAGCAATAATGTTATACTAGCTGCCCAAACATTCTGTAAATTGACAGAATGTACATTAGCATAGCTATCTGTATGATGAATTTATCAGTGTAGATACTTGATTATATTGAAATTATTTGATTAACCGCATCTATTGTGCAGTCTTCCAAAAGTAAGTACTCAATATCTATCTGGTTGATGATAAAAGTTTATCCAGCGGCGCTTATTGCTACTGCATTTTTTTAAGACGAAACGAGCATTTTATATGGCGAACGATATCAAACACCTGCGTAACATTGCAATTATTGCCCACGTTGACCA
Source organism: Psychrobacter sp. Ps7 (assembly GCF_022129225.1). NCBI lineage: Bacteria > Pseudomonadati > Pseudomonadota > Gammaproteobacteria > Moraxellales > Moraxellaceae > Psychrobacter > Psychrobacter sp. Ps7. The sequence continues at coordinate 50,645 of NZ_JADQAH010000006.1, forward strand.
CGGTAAAACAACTTTGGTTGATAAGTTATTACATCAGTCTGGTACTTTTGGCGACCGTGCAAACATTGCTGAACGTGCAATGGATTCAGGCGATATTGAGCAAGAACGTGGTATTACCATTTTGGCTAAAAATACAGCCATCCGCTGGACAGATAAGACTGATGATACTGAATACCGTATCAACATTGTTGACACCCCAGGTCACGCCGACTTTGGTGGTGAAGTTGAGCGTGTAATGTCTATGGTTGACTGTGTGCTTCTAGTCGTTGATGCGGTGGATGGTCCAATGCCACAGACCCGTTTTGTGACGCAAAAAGCGTTCGAGCAAGGTCTAAAACCTATCGTTGTCATCAATAAAATTGACCGTCCTGGCTCGCGCCCTGACTGGGTAATGGATCAAATCTTTGATCTTTTTGATAACTTGGGTGCAACTGATGAACAGCTTGATTTCCCAGTTGTTTATGCCTCAGCATTAAATGGTATTGCAGGTTTGGAAGCTGACGATTTGGCTAATGACATGACACCGCTTTTCAAAACGATTGTTGATGTGGTTCAGCCTCCTCAAGTTGATGCTGATGCACCGTTCCGTATGCAAATCTCAAGCCTTGATTATAATAGTTTTGTTGGCGTCATCGGCATTGGTCGTATTCAGCGTGGTAAAGTTAAAACCAATACTCAAGTGACTGTAATCGACAAAAACGGCAATACCCGTAATGGCCGTATTTTGAAAATTATGGGTTATCATGGTCTTGATCGTATTGATGTTGAAGATGCACAAGCTGGTGATATCGTTTGTATTACTGGTATTGATTCGCTTAATATCTCAGATACGATTTGTGATCCTAGTGCTGTCGAAGCGTTACCAGCATTAACGGTTGATGAACCTACCGTTTCTATGAACTTCCAAGTAAATAACTCACCTTTTGCTGGTCGTGATGGTAAGTTTGTGACCTCGCGTAATATCCGTGAGCGTCTTGAGCGTGAATTGATTCATAACGTAGCATTACGTGTAGAAGATACAGAATCTCCTGATAAATTCAAAGTATCAGGTCGCGGTGAACTTCATCTATCTGTATTGATCGAAAACATGCGCCGTGAAGGTTTTGAAATGGGTGTTTCAGGCCCAGAAGTTATCGTTAAAGAAGTTGATGGTAAATTACAAGAGCCGTATGAAAACGTTGTCTTTGATATCGAAGATGAGCATCAAGGTTCTATCATGGAGCAGGTTGGCTTGCGTAAAGGCGAGATGACCAATATGGAGCTTGATGGTAAAGGTCGTATGCGTATCGAAGCGACGATGCCTGCCCGTGGTTTGATCGGTTTCCGTTCAGAGTTCTTAACGTTGACCTCAGGAACTGGTATCATGACGTCAAGCTTCTCACATTACGGTCCACAAAAGATCGGTGATGTTGGTGGTCGCTCGAATGGTGTCTTGGTTTCTATGGCGAAGGGTGTTTGCTTAGGTTTCGCGCTATTTAACCTGCAAAAACGCGGTAAGTTATTTGCTGAGCCACAGCTTGAAGTTTACGAAGGTATGATTGTTGGTCTTAACTCACGTAACGATGATATGGCTGTTAATCCAACGACTGCTAAGCAGTTAACCAACGTTCGTGCGAGTGGTACTGATGAAGCATTGACGTTGACTCCAGCAGTCAAGTTCACACTTGAGCAAGCGCTTGAATTCATTCAAGATGATGAATTGGTTGAAGTAACACCTAAGGCGATTCGTCTGCGTAAGCGTTATTTGACTGAAAGTGAGCGTAAGCGTCACGGCCGTGGTAAAAAAGGTGCTTAATATTGAGCCATGAATTACTGAGTAATTTATTGGATTGATATTTTGTAGAAGCATTTGATGCTGTTGTTATTTAATAATGGGCATCAAGATAACTAAAAAATTAGCAGTATAGAGTGAACTAAATATGGTTCATTTTATGCTGCTTTTTTTGTTGTAATTTCCATATAATATAGACAGAATAACTGACAGTAGTAGTGTTTCTCACTATTACTCTTAAGGCTCAAGATTGGGTCGACTGTTGAGATACTTATTCGATTATAGATTGGTATTTTGAGGAGAAAATAATGAGTATGGTTTCTGAGTTTAAAGAATTCGCTCTAAAAGGTAATGTGATGGACTTAGCGGTCGGTGTCATTATCGGTGGAGCATTTGCTACTATCACAACGTCCTTAGTTGAAGACATTATTATGCCAATAGTGGCCTTCATAGCAGGTGGCGAAATCAATTTCAAAAACATGTTCTTAGTGTTGGGTGATGCGCCTGAAGGTGTTGCCATGACCTATGATGCTCTCAAAGCAGCTGGCGTTCCTGTATTAGCCTATGGCAGTTTCATTACTGTACTGATTAATTTCTTAATTTTAGCATTTATTATTTTTATGATGGTTAGAATGGTTAACAAAATGCGTCGTAAAGAAGAAGTACAAGAATTGGTAAAACAACCTTCAGAAGAGGTGCAATTGCTTCGTGAAATTAGTGCTAAATTAGGTAATACCGCTGTTTCAAAATAAAATATGATGATTTGATTAAAAACACAAAAAAGGCTAACGTCGTGTTAGCCTTTTTTATGGATAATTTATAAATGCATTGTCTTTAGCGCAGTTGTATCATTTAACCAGCTGTTAATATAAAGACTATGGCGTAACTACGACATAATCGTTGGTATTAATCAAAATCTCAGATGGTTGATCAACGACAATACGGACAACATTATCATTAGTCACTTGTGATTTGTAATAGTTGTCTTCAGCCACAGTACAACCTAAGCAGCGTCCCATCGCATCCCAAGGTTCAACAAAAAGTTTCTGCTGCGCCTGATCCGCATTACCACCGATAAGCGAGAAGGGTAGACTAACTAGGTAGGCGGCAGTACCAGCAACGGCACTGACCAGTTGTAGAGGTTTACCCACTACAGTATCAACCACCATTGTCTCATAAGAGGGCCCAAAGTCTGTCTCATCAATTTCTATGGCTGCCAAGGCAGGCTGCATAGTAGCAGCCATTAAACTTAAGCTTGCGGCTATAGTAATGGCTTTTTGCTTAACTGTGCGTTGGTTTTTGGCTTTAACAGTCATAACGATGTCCTAAAATTCATAATTGGTATGATTATTAGCTGCTGCTATTTCCACACAGAGACAATTTCCCTATATAAACAATGCGCAACGATAAGTAAGCTAAATATATTACAGATGTATAAACATTATGCACTATTTATGTAAGTGCTCATACTATTAAAGCAAGATGTGTGTCAATAAGCAACAAAAATGGCGTGCGATATAATAATCTTAGTGCAAAATAATAGGACACTTAGTCAAGAGTATTGTGCTGCTATATTATACGATTTGATACCTAAGTTATTTTGGTACTTAAGGCTAAACAGATAGTGATAGTTTCAGATAATATTTAAAGGATTGGCTGACAGTTGGGACAGAATACACTGGCGCGACCATTAATTTTGATATTCTCAAGTACAGCATCACAATGCGGACAAGTTTCCCCTTGTCTACCATAGACATTTAATGTCTGCTGGAAGTAACCGGTTTGGCCATCTGCTACGGTGAAGTCTCGCAGTGTCGAGCCACCAAGTGCTATCGCCTTTTGTAAAATAACTTTAATATGATCGACCAAAATAATCATCTGAGCATGGGACAGTTGGTGAGCGGGGGTGGCTGGATGAATAGCTGATAAATATAGGCTTTCAGTCGCATAGATATTACCGACACCCACGACGACCTGTTGTTCCATGATGACTGATTTTATAGCGCGAGCAATGGGCTGCTTTTTTGATTTGGCGTTGCCAATTGCTACGGTATCAGCACTGTGATCAAGCAAGTTTGACCGTTGAATCAATTGATACAGGTAGTCTGCTGTAAATCCATCTGATAATGGTTCAGGACCTAAATGATCTAATAGCTTAGCACTATAATCCTTGTGCCATAACACTGACCCAAAACGTCTTGGGTCATAGTAATGTAGCTGGACTTTTGTATTGTTAACGCCCTTAAAAACAATGATGAGATGATCATGCTTGCGCTTTTCAGTACCGTAGCTCTGCTGTTGCAGGCTGCCCGACATGCCTAAATGAACCAAAAGTCGACGTGGTACTAACGTATCAGTTTGAGCCGCAGCGCTATCATCATTGGGTAATAAAGGTAAAAAGTTAAGAGTTAAATATTTTGCGCGGCGCTCAACGCTATCTAGCGTGTAATCAATCAAGCTATCTAAATCATCTGGCATCGCCCAGCGCAGCTTTGGCTGGAAAACTTTTACATCGATGATGCGTTGCCCTAATAACGGTGCAAGGCTGGTTTTGGTTGTTTCTACTTCAGGCAGTTCAGGCATGATATTTTTATAATAACCTTATGATTCAGCGGACGTATTTTGTGAGTTTATATCTAAGCGACGGCGCGTCGAGCATGCAAGATACCATGCTGTTGCTCTAGTTTCGCTAAAAGCTTAGATAGGTGTGCCAATCCTGAGACTTCAATATGAAATTTTAAAAAGGCAATGTTATCATCATTACTAAGCGTTTCAACTTGACGAATATTGACATTTTCTTTATCAATAATTTGCGTCAAGTCACGCAACAGTCCGCGTCTATCATAGGCTTCTACGTGAATATCAACGGGTTGATAACGACCAGCTTGTACCCGCCACGAAGCCTCTATTTCGCGCTCAGGATCGCGTTCAATCAAGCGTGAATATTCAGGGCAACCACGATTATGGACACTGACACCTCGTGATAAGGTAATGTAACCAGCAATTGGCTCGCCATGCACAGGGTGACAACAGCCTGCTAGATTGATTTCTATATTATCCAGCCCATCGATACGAATTTTATAAGCATCGATTTTGCCTGCCTCTCTAGCATCTATACTTGGCGCAAAATTTTCTGGCGGTCTTTCAGGTTCTAGATGTAGCTGACGAGAGATGTGGCTGGTGAGTTGGTTGAGACCAATGTCGCCTGTGACCAAGCCAACGATAATATCATCAGTCGTATTGACATGGAAATGCTGAATATAGTCGTTTAAATCGATACTATTGGGATGTACCGATAGTCTTTCAAGCTCTTTACTGAGCATTTGACGACCAATTTCAATGTTCTTATCACGGTCTTGCTTATTGAACCATTGACGCAATTTTGAACGTGCACGGTTGGTATGAATGTATCCAAGTGAAGCAACTAGCCAATCACGGTTGGGCTCACGTGATGCTTTGGTGATAATTTCAACTTGTTCACCTGTTTTGAGTTGATAGGTTAATGGTACATAGCGCTGATTGACTCGCGCAGCTTGGGCACGATTACCAACTTGTGTATGTACATAATAAGCAAAATCAAGAACGGTCGCCCCTTTTGGCAGTTCAGTAATGTCACCATCACGGCTAAAGATATAGATGCGTTCGAGCTCGTCAAAGTCAACGAGTTGCTCTTCTTCGTCAAACTCCATACCCTCTATTTCTTCACCAGTTAGTAAAGATGAGCGCGGTTGGTTACGGGTTTCATTATTGATCGATAACAGCTGGCGCAGCGAGCTGATTCTTTGATTAAGATAATTGTCTTTTTTATTCTTTAGACCTTCTTTGTAGTTAACATGAGCACACATACCAAGCTCAGCTTCGAAGTGCATTTCGTGAGTACGAATTTGTACTTCCAGTGACTTGTTTTCAGCAATGACAGCCGTATGTAGTGAGCGATAACCATTGGACTTGGGGTTGGTAATATAATCATCGAATTGTTCTGGAATATATCGCCACAAGCCATGTACCAATCCAAGCACGTGGTAACAGTCTGACGGGTTGGTGACCAATACTCGCAGCGCACGAATGTCGTAAAGCTGATCAAACGATAAGCCTTTAAGCTTCATTTTTCGGTAGATAGAGTAGATATGCTTGACACGTCCAGAGACTTCACCTTCGATATTAGCCTCTGCTAGTGCTTCATTAAGCTTGTCTTGTACGCGCTGAATATAGGATTCGCGTTCGCTGCGTTTTTCGGAGAGCAGTTTGGCAATCTCTTTATAGCGTTCAGGCGCAAGGTAGCGAAAGGCTAAGTCTTCTAGCTCCCATTTAAGTTGCGCGATGCCCAAGCGATGCGCTAGTGGGGCATAAATAGTCATGACTTCACGCGCCACACGATTCTGTCGCTCTTCATTAGAAAAGGTCAATTCGCGCATGGCGAAAGTACGCTCAGCCAATTTGATAAGCACGACGCGTACATCATTGGTGACGGAAATTAGCATGCTATAAATATTAGATAGCTGGTCGCGCTGATTGTTTACGAAGTGATCTTCTAGACGCTTATTGCTTTCAATAATCTCAGACAGCTTACCCATTGCCAAGGTATCTTTGACTAGGGTCGATATGTCTGCACCGAATTTTTTCTCGATATCAGCGAGGCTTATGATTGATTTTCGCGCACTACGATAGAGCATTGCAGCCACAAGAGCGTCTTCGTCTTGGTAGAGATAGGTCAATATATCTGTCATGCCAATACCCGTGACATAAGCACCTGAACGCTCAGATTCGCTGGTATTCATATGACTGCGAATAAATTCACAAGCAGCATTCAAGTGAGGTACAGACTCTTGTCCGATACGTTTGGCGACGTTGTCTAACCAAGTAGGAACATCAATATTGACTTGATCTAAATCAATCGCTTCGAGCTCTTTATCTGACAGAGCATTATTTTTATCTAAAAGCGGGTTATCAGAATATTCGTTTTCAAGCTTTGGATCATGACTATGAAAGGCATGTAGTGCTGAGCGATCAAAAGTGGTGTGTAGCTTATGAGTGGACAGCTGGTATTTGATATCGAGGGGGATTTGGGCATAGCTATTGGCAGACTGGTGCGAGCGTTGGCTCGCGACCAGTTGAGCGGCAAGTGCTGCACTATCGGCTTGGGTGGTCTGTCCATCCACCAGCGGTAATCCTTCACGAATTTTTACCATAGCCGACTCCTCTTAGCTATTTTGAATTGATTATAACCTCATCTACTATGCACACACGTTGAACTTACGATTCATAAAGTATCAGCTATAAACCAATATAACTGCTAAAAAATCTATTTTTTAGCAGTCATAAAATGCGCGTAAAATATATAAAGCTATGAGTGCAAACGTTCACAAGAATGGAAAAAACCAGCCTAGGAATATTGTTTACTATTATCTCACTTTAAAGAGACAAATCAAGCGAGGCTATGTAATGTCTGCGGTTAATCAGGATAAATAACCATCATTTTTTGCCACCGCTTGACTCAAATTTTGAATCAAGCTCAGTAACCTTTAGCATGGCTATTTAATGCTCTGAACCGCTCACTTAACCGTAAATTGAATTACACCGCTACTTTTTCAAAACGAGCGATGGACTCAACATGACCGGTATGACAGAACATGTCCATTACGCCAGCATGAGTCAGACGATAGCCTTGCTCTAATAATGCTTTTGTATCACGGGCGAGGGTTGCAGGGTTGCAAGAGACATAAACGATTCTCTCAGCGTTAAATTTCGGCAAGTACTGCATAATTTCCCAAGCACCAGAACGCGGCGGATCGATCAATAGCGCATCAAAGCCCTGATTCGCCCAAGGTTTATCAGTACAGTCTTGCGTCAAATCTTGGCTATAAAATTCTGTATTATTGATGCCGTTACGACGTGCGTTATCGGCTGCACGTGCGGTCATCGCTTCGCTACCTTCAACACCAACCACAGAACCTGTCTCACCAACGAGGCGTGCGAGTGGCAAGCTAAAGTTGCCTAGACCACTGAATAAATCAAGTACGCGTTCACCTGCTTTTAAGTCTAACAAATCGCAAGCAAGCTTGGTCATTTGACGATTTACGGACAGGTTCACTTGGGTAAAATCTGTCGGGATAAACTCGAAAGTCAAATCGTATTCTGGCAATTGGTAATACAAACGACCAAATTGCTGGCTCATGTCATCATCTTCAGTCAATGCAATACGCTGGATACTGTCCGCACCTTTAGACTGCAAATATAGCTGCCAGTTGCGTGCGGCAAAAAACACTTTTAGCTTTTCTATATCAGCGTCTGATAACGGCTCCAAGTTGCGTACGATAAGGGCAACGGGCTGATTGCCATCTGGCAGCTCAGGCATTTCCTCACCCATGGCCAACTCAAGCTGAGCAATCTTGTTACGGCTCTCTAGCGTACTAATCAGTGTTTTTAAGTTTTCAATCTCAAAACCAATTCTTGGATCTAAAATATGACACTCATTTAATTCTGCCAAAAAGTTACTTGAGCGCTCACGAAAGCCGACAAGCGCGGTTTCTTTTTTGGTGACATAACGCACACCCAATCGTGCTTTGGTACGATAACCAAGACGATCACCAACCACTGGAGCAAGCCAGTTATCAGGCGTGACATTGGCTTGGTGTATCAGCATTTCAGCCAATACAGATTGCTTAAAGTTGATTTGACCGTCTGGCTGCCAGTGTTGCAAATTACAGCCGCCGCAGACGCCAAAATGTGGGCAGGGCGGTACGGCACGTTCAGAATTTGGGTTGGCAGTAATACTGACAGCCTCGCCTTCTTCAAAGCTGGCACGGCTATTGGTTATTTTGACCAAGGCACTTTCACCCGGCAATGCAAAGCTTACAAAGATTTTTTTGCCATGTTTATCTTCGACATGGCCATCATCTATACCAAAACCATTACCATAAACGGCAACGCCGCGACCATCATGCGACAAACCATCAATAGTGAAGGGCAGAGGTTCTGCATCCTTTAGACGGCGGCGCGTCTTTGATGAGGGTTTAGATTTTTTCTTATTAGGCGGAATAGTAATCGTTTGGGTCTCGCTCGTTGGTGGCGTAACATCAGAGGTTGTAGACGTTTTTGAATCGGTGGGTTGCATAAACCTGCCTTAATAATAAATGATAAATAACTAAAAAAATGAGGATAAACGCGATGTCTTATAACGCGCCTTCATATAACTTCATTTGTTATGATGTGGGCGCAGATGACCAATCAGCGATGAAGTCTTGATGGCGAGCATGACCATCCGCTTGGGTATATTTTACTAAATAGTCATAGCTCTGCTGCTGCCAAGCGTCAAAATCTTGTGAGGATAATTGTCCAGTTAAACGCAACCAGCGTAAATAGATTAGCCATGTATTCATGACGTCAGACTCGCAATAAATAGACAGCGTTTGCCAGTCATTAGTGCTGACAAGCTCACCAACCATACTACCGTCGACAGCTGTTTTACCCGGCAGACCATATAAACTTGCGACAATATCCATGGCTTCGCGGCGGCTGGCACCGTACTGGCTAAATCTGTCCATCAAATCAAGGTGACGCGTGTGGAAGCGATTGACGTAATTATCAAAGCGCATGTTTTTGATGCGCTCGCCTTCTTCAAATAACCATGGCGCTGATAAGTCGTATTGCATAGCCCGATATATCAGTACAGGAATATCAAAACCTGAGCCATTCCAACTAATAAGCTGTGGCAGCTTTTCAAGGTCACTAAATGCCCGAAAAAATTTGGCAAGAATATCTTTTTCACTGAATTTATCAGCAGTCAATGAGAACAACGAAAACTTGCCATCTTTGATATATAGCGCTGAAATACAGACGATACGTTGCAGTGGCAAGCGCATAAAATCATGTCCAGCTTCTTGCATTCGAAGCGCTGTGAGTGCGCTCAATGCATCTGCATCATTCAACTCTGCCAATTGCGGATAGATACGGCGCGCCGCATCGGTATCAGCGACAGTTTCGATATCAAAAACCAATATAGGGTCGGATGGTAGAGCTTGTGACATAAGAAATCCTGATTAAACCAACTAAACTGAGCAGCGTTGTCTGTGCGTTAATTAACTTCTATACTGTTATCGACATTGCTGTCATCAATATTGTCGTCGTTAATATTGTATAAACCCGTCGACAAATAACGATCGCCGCGATCACAGACAATAAAGGCGATGACGGCATCAGGGTTTTCTTTAGCGACTTGTACGGCAGCCCATGCTGCAGCACCTGATGAAACGCCCGCGAAAATACCTTCGGTCTTGGCCAGTTTGCGCATATAAACTTCTGCGATACGCTGATCCACATCCATGATTTCATCAACCAAATCTGGGTTAAAGATACCCGGCATGTAAGCTGCAGGCCAGCGGCGAATGCCAGCAATCGAAGCTTCTTCATCAGGCTGTAGTCCGATGATTTTGATATCTGGATTTTGTTCTTTGAGGTATTGCGATACACCGGTAATAGTACCAGTAGTGCCCATTGAGCTAATAAAATGAGTGATTTTTCCTGCGGTTTGCGCCCACAGTTCAGGCCCTGTGGTCAGGTAATGGGCTTGACTGTTATCAGGGTTATTAAACTGATCCAATACGATGCCTTTGCCATCTGCTTGCATTTGCAGCGCTAAATCGCGTGCGGCTTCCATGCCTTCATCCACCTCGATTAACGTCGCACCATACGCAATCATGGCATCTTTGCGCTCTTGAGTTGAATTGGTTGGCATCAGTAGCGTTATCGGATAGCCACGCATCGCGGCGACCATGGCTAAAGCGATACCCGTATTGCCACTCGTGGCTTCAATCAGCATGTCGCCCGCTTTGATGTCACCGCGCTGTTCTGCCTGATAAATCATATTAAAAGCAGGACGATCTTTAACAGAACCCGCTGGATTGTTACCTTCAAGCTTGGCCAGTAACGCAGTACCATTGGTCAGCTGCTCTTGCTCAGGTAAGCGCTGTAATTTAACCAATGGCGTCTGACCGACGCAATCAGCAAGTTTGGTGACCTGAGTAATGAAATTAGAGTTGGAGATAGCCGTTGCGGACATAAAGTATCCTTGTTCATTTTTAAAATTGATTTTTAATTACCGTTTATTTTTTAATTGTCATCGTGGTTTTTGAATAAATATTTTGATACGGCTGCTATTGAGTGAAGTGATTGTTAATGACATTTCTGTCGCTTTAACCAAATAGCAATAAATGAAAAGTTGCGTCATTATATCATTTTGTTTTTGGCTACGCTGAAGGCATCAAGAGATTTTGGTAAATGAGTGGTGTTTAAAAAGGGCTGGACAGTTAAAATGCCTTTGCGTCATAGCCACTCACCATGATCGATGAAATGCGTTATAGTTATGGCAATATATAGGTACGGCAATAACAAGAACCATTAAATTTTATCATGGGTAGGCAGTTATTATTTTTAAAATGACGATAGCTTTGAAATGAGAATAGCTTTGAAATGAGCACAGCCCCTAAAAAAATTATGATTGGCTAACACCGCTTACCGCCGCTATTGATTCATAGTGCAATTTTCTGTAGAGAGTAAAGCTAGCATGGCATACAAAAAACGTTTTGATACTAGCAGTGCGTATGGCCAGTTGATTATATTGGTGTTTTTACCCATTTGTATCTTGGCAGCGGTGGGCGGTATTTTGGTCTTTTATGAGACCATGCGTGCCAGCAATTCCGAACAAGAAGTATTGGCGGAGGCGGTGCTGATTCGTTATACCCCAGCGATTGCAGAGCTAATCCCTGAGCTGTTAGCGCAAGATCGCCAGCAAGCAGACGGCGAACCCAATGCGGATGGCGGAGTGAGAGCAAATGATGCCACTCAAACGACCATCACAAAGCTTGAGGAAATTCAAGATAAGCTGGGTCGTATGCAGTCTGAGCAACATGTACAGCGTATTGCGATCATCAATGAAAGCAATCAAGTACTCGCCGCAGTCGGTTATGGACTGAACGAAGCATGGCCTGCAATAGACACAACAAAGAAGTTTTTATCGCAGCAACCAACGCCTATTGGAACCGCTTATGGCAGTGTATTAGGGGAGTTTGAAGGACAAAAACTGTGGCTGCTCGTCGATATGGACAATGAACCACTCTATATCGCCCGCTACCGTATCGCCATGGCGTTAGTGATTACTGGCTTGTTCACTATTTTGATTTTATTGCTGAGTTTAAATATTTATTCAAAGCGCTGGATAGCACCAATTTATGAGCTACGTTTGCAGTTGCAGCGCACCCATGTCGACAATCTGTATCAGCCTATTCCCGTTGAGTCAGATGGTGAGCTGAACTTATTGCAGCAAGATTTGGTCAAAACTTTGCGCCGCTTGCATAGGAGCTTTCAGGAATTAAAAGACCATGCCGAGCAAACTGAGGATGATTTGCGTCTTGCGTTTGATGAGATGGAAATGCAAAACATCTCTATTCGTAATGCACGTGATGCGGCAATTTCAACCAGCCAAGCCAAATCGGCATTTTTGGCCAATATCAGCCACGAGCTGCGCACGCCATTAAACAGTATCGATGGCTTTATCAATTTGCTGGCAAGGCATGGCGAACTAAATCCTGAACAAGATTTATACGTGCAAACCATACGTAAGTCATCAGCACACTTGCTTGCCTTGGTTAACGATGTTTTGGATTTCTCTAAGATTGAAGCAGGCAAGCTGGTACTTGACCGTCATGAGTTTGACCTTTATGACACCATTTATGACGTGGTCGATATGCTTTCGCCTGTATCCGCAGAAAAAGGTCTGCGCATGGCGGTGCTGTTTTATAATGATGTGCCGATGCGTATCAATGGCGATGCCCTGCGCCTCAAGCAAGTATTGACCAATATCGTCGGCAATGCGATTAAATTTACCGACAGTGGCGATGTGGTGGTGCGTGTCAGCTTGGATGATCATCGTGATAATTATCTCATGATCAGTGTGCAAGACAGCGGTAAGGGCATCTCTTTAGCCGATCAAAAGATGCTGTTCCAAAGCTTTAGCCAAGGCGACCCTTCAATCACTCGTCAGTATGGCGGCACAGGGTTGGGGCTCGTTATCTCCAAGCAATTAACGCGGCTGATGGGCGGTGATATTGGTTTTCATGATAATGCTCAAGAGAATATTGCCAATCAGGGCGCAACGTTTTGGTTTCGGATGCCAGCACATGTCGATGTATTGGAAGCGGCTACAGGACAGACAATTGAGCTTCCAGTCTTGGCTCCATTGGCGAGTGAGACCGATGAGTTTAATGTATTAGTATGGATCAATCATACCGCCTCTATCCAAGTGCTCAAAGCCAGCTTGCAATATTTGCCGATTAAGTTGACCCAAGCCAACTCCTTACCAGGCGTACTTGAGTCATTAAAAGAGCATGGTAATTATTGGGATTGGGTCATCGTCGATGATGATACCCAAGACGATATGATGGCATTACTCAAACAAATTCGTCTGCATTACCAAGGTAAGCTTGCGGTATTTGGCTATCAAGTTGCTGCCGATCAAGCATTATTAAATCGTTATCATGCCAATATTTTGTATGAGCCTTTAGACAAAAGACAGCTCTATGCCATGCTCGACACCCAAAATCGCAGTACCAAAAAAAGCGTGCAAGAACCGCGCTGGACAGGGGTGACGGTACTGGCAGTCGACGATCATCTGCCCAATTTGTTGGTGCTCGATGCATTGCTCAGTGAGCTTGGCATCCAAGTCATCACAGCGAGTAGTGGTTTTGACGCCATAGAAATTATCAGTAAACAACAAACCAAAAATATCAAAACCACGAAAAATGATAAGCAAAGTCTGTCGAATAAAACGCAAATCTCTAAAGCTGAAGCGCGCGATGAAGTAAACAAGAAATCAAATAGTACGCTTTATGAAGAGGTGAATACCGACGATAAAGTCGCTATTCAGGATAAAGGCCATATTGATCTAATATTCATGGACATCCAAATGCCGCGTATGTCAGGGCATGAAGCCGCAAGACAAATTCGCAATATTGAAAATGATGATAGCCGTATCCCGATTATTGCATTGACTGCCCATGGTTTGGCTGATGAGCGAGACAAACTAATCGCCAGTGGCATTAATGACTATGTGGGTAAGCCCATTAGCCAGCCTCAGTTATTACAAGTGCTGCAAAAATGGCTTGGACGTACAACGACAATGCCGCAGTTAACAGCGTTGCCTGATACCAATCTGCACAGTACGGATGTGCACAATACTGATGTGCAGGTCATCGATTTATCAAAAGAGAATTCACACTCTACCGACTCACAAAATAGGGGAGTTGAAACGTATTCAACGTGGCCATCAGACTCTACAACCATTGCTTATCCTATGGTGAAAGGGGATGAAAATAACCGTCATAGCGGTTCTAATACAATCAATCAGCCAAAAATAATGCGTCCTTTATCATTGAAGAAAATTCGTGATAACTACTTGCGAGACAGCCAACCACGCGAGGATTATAGACGCGAAACACCGCGAAACACCCAGCCACGCTATGAGAACTTGCGCTTATATAAACAAGGACAGTCGCCACTATTAAAGCCATCGGAAACACCGATAAATAGTGCTCACGATGGAGTGGCAATGCCTACAGATTCCCACACATATGCGCAAGAAACAAAGGGTTGGGACAGCAGTCACCACCATTTAAGCCATCACTCTTTGGGGGCTAACGAAGGTGATGGCTTTGCTATTTTAGATTGGCAAGACGCGTTGACCCGCTCAGCGAATAAGCCCGACTTGGCAGCCAAGCTTATCATTATGATGCTTGATACGATCAATGATGAAAAGCAAGCGCTAACGCAAGCGTGGGATACCCGTGATCGCAGTATGCTAGCGCAAATTGCCCATCGCATCTTAGGCGGCAGTCGTTATACTGGTGTGCCGCAATTACGTCAGGCCAGTCAAGACTTAGAAGATAAATGCTTGTTGAATGTCCAACACATCACCCCTGCGCAGTTTGCCATGCTTGAGCCATATTATGCCGCATTAATAACAGCGTTAAATAACTTGCAGGCGCTGGATTTATCAGCCTATCCTCAGCTCAATTATCATCGTTTGAGTGAAAATGATATGACGTGGAAAATGATTTAGAAATGATGGTTTTATGATAGTAACGGTGAATCGAATCGTTGCAGTCAGTTATTGATGAGGTAGCGTCGTAACAAGGCTGTTAATATTGTTGCCATCAGCTTTAGACGTATCGGCATCATATTTAGATGCCATTTCTATTTTATTCATGAATAAGGATTGTTATGAACGCGATTGCCACTTACCAATATGAAACCTTACAAGTTAGTATGACCGACAATATACTCACGGTAACCTTGAATCGCCCACACAAAAAAAATGCAATGAGCTTTAAAGTGGTGAAAGAATTGATAGCTGTCGCAGAACGTATTGGTAAAGATAAAACGATACGTGCGGTGATTCTAAATGGCGCTGAAGGCACGTTTTGTGCGGGCATCGATTTGGGTGATTTAAATCATCCAAAAAATCAAGCGTTCGCCGTTTGGGAGCTGGTAAAGCCATGGCAGAGCTCATTCCAGCGTGTTTGTCTGGTATGGCGCGATGTGCCTGTACCAGTCATTGCCGTACTAGAAGGCTATTGTATCGGTGCAGGGCTTCAGTTAGCGCTGGCTTGCGATGTGCGTATCAGTCATCCAGATTGCAAACTGTCTATTATGGAAGCTAAGTGGGGGCTGGTACCAGACATGGGTTTGACGCAATCGGCGTTTGGCGTGGTACGTGAAGATGTGCTAAAAGAGCTTGCCATGAGTGCGCGTATCGTGACTGCCAGTGAAGGCAAAGCACTGGGTCTTGTCAGCCATTGCAGTGAAACGCCACTTGAGCAGGCGCAAAAGCTCGCTGCCGAATTTGCAGAGCGCTCTCCTGATGCGGTGTTGGCGAGTAAGCGTGTGGTCAATGCTATGTTCCAGCAGCCAGCCACTACTTTATATAAAGAAAAAGTATGGCAGCTTAAAATGATGCTCGGTCGTAATCGCAAGCTTGCTTTAAGAAAAGCCAAGCAAGCCAGTACGGCATTTGGCAAGCGCCAGTTCCGCTAAATATCTTTTACTAATTATGCCGCTATGCTGACGCTCAGACCTATTTTGACAAATTATTGTGATTGTTTTTAGTTGTTATTGTTTGTTTTATTCACGTCATACCTCTATTGAAATGTGAGGGGATAGTACGATATAACACTGTCCACTTACGCCGCTGTATGCAAATGTGCACTAATGGTGGCAATGACCCTTGTTTTCAGTATTGAGTAAAGACTAAATATTAAAGACAATGGAAGCCTGAATAATACAATAACAATCACTAGGGTGTATTGAACCTTTATAACGATTCAATACACTCTATATAAAATGGTCTGAATATGTCTGCTCCAAAATCCTCTCTACCCAATCGACCCATTGCTTCTGAGCGCGTACGCTCTGCTGATTTGCCTGTTGCATGGATTATGATGCTTGGACTTATCGTGGCAGTGGGGCCATTGTCTATTGATATGTATCTGCCTGCATTACCATCTATGGCAGATGACTTTGGCGTATCTACAGCCTTTATGGCCAATTCTGTTCCTGCCTATTTTTTAGGCTTGGTATTTGGCCAGCTATTTTATGGTCCATTTAGTGATCGTGTCGGTCGTGTTAAGCCTTTATATATCGGTATGACGCTATATGTCATCGCCTCCATTGTTTGTGCGACTACTAATAACGAGTATGTATTGTTTGTTGGACGGACGATGCAAGCGCTTGGTGCCTGTGTCGGCGCGGTGGTCACTCGTGCTGCGATTCGCGATCGATTGACTGCCAAACAAACCGCAAAAGCCTTTTCTATTATGATTTTGGTGATGGGTTTAGCGCCGATATTAGCCCCATCGCTTGGTGCGCTATTTCTACAGTTTTTTAGCTGGCACTCTATTTTTTGGTTTTTGGCTGCTTTTGGCACGTTGAATTTATTACTCACAAAGTTTTTCTTCTTTGAAACGTTAACGGAAGAAAATCGTAATGTACGTCCCGCAAGAGAAGTACTGAGTCAATACTGGGACTTATTAAAAGACCCGACGTTCAATTATCCAGCGATTGGTGGCGGCCTGCTGATGGGGGCGATGTTTGTTTATATCAGTTCAGCCTCTGAGCTGATTATGGATACCTACGGGGTATCCGCCACCCACTTTGCTTGGTTATTTGGGATGAATGCTGCTGGTTTTGTGGGTTTGACTCAGCTGAATCAGTGGCTTACCAATCGCTTTCGTATTTTGAGTATTTTGCGCTTTGGTGCGATGATGCAGGTTATTTCTGCAGGCGTGCTATTTGTAATAGGTCTATTTTTGGGTACTGATGCTTGGCTTCCACTGGTGCTGGCTTGTATTTTCTTCTGTATCGCAGGCTTAGGTCTTACTCAGCCAAATGCTTCTGCTATTGCGCTGGCCTTTCAAAAACGCCGAGCGGGCATGGCAAGTGCGCTACAAGGCTCGCTCATGTTTTCAGTCGGTATCTTTGGTGGATTATTATTAAACCTATTTCCAGTTAATCCTGTACTCAAAATTGGTATTGCGATGTTCGCTTTGATGAGTCTTGGCTGTTTTTTAATTTGGCAGATAGATCGTAATTTAAATCTGGACGATGCGGAGTAAGCCAGAGACTTTATAATTCTTGCACTAGCATCTTAAAAGGCATTCTTACATTGATTATGTAGGGATGCTTTTTTTGTGCTTTTTATTTTATTTTTTGCCTAAAACAAGGCCCTATTATAAGTTTTCAGTTATATAAATAGACTTATGTAGGTCTTTAATATCCTTTGTTTGCCATATATAACAAATTGTGGTTAATAACCAAACATAATTATTGCAATCACAAAGGTAGGCAAGTATTATCCACGTAACTTTCTGTAAGTAAATATTGTGAAGATATTACCTAACCTTTCTAAATTGTCATTTATTGATATATATAACGTAAAGTTTAAAGGATGAATTATGAAGCAATTATATAAACTATTGCCAATTGTATTTAGTATAGGACTGTTTGGGTGTAGTAACTCTACTACTCAAGAGAATGTAAATAAGAGTAATGCTAAAGATAATAAAGATACCTTTGTTAGTAAATTGCCTGATACTGCGCCCACATTAAAGGTCGCGACTACAGGTACGACGCCGCCGTTTTCGTTCCAAGATGACTATGGCAATATGCAAGGGATTGACATTGACGTCATTCGAGCTATTGGTGAGGAACAAGGCTTTAAAGTCGAGTTTTACAAAGAAACGTTTCAAAATATGTTTGATAGTGTGGAATCAGGTAATCGCGATTTGGCATTAGCAGGTATTTCTTATAAAGATGAACGCGCGGCGAAATATGGCTTATCGAAACCTTATTTCTTTAATCCATCAGCAATTATGTATTCTAACGATAAGTTGAAAATAACTAGTTTAGAAGACCTAAGCGGCATGCATGTTGGTGGTATGGAAAATGGGAAGTCAGTCGATCAAATAAAAGCAGTTGGCACCTACGGTGAGCTGTCTACCAGAGAGACTGCTTTCTTATTATATGAAGATTTGATGCAGGGGAAGGTTGATGCCATTCTCCATGATGCCCCTATTTGGCAGTATACGGCAAAAATCCATCCTGAATATAAGGTCACTATCGTGCCTTATGAAGGCGAAGATGTGCCTGAAGCACAGCAAGTGATAATGATGGCAAAGGGCAATAATGAGCTTATTAAAAATGTTAACGAAGGTATTACTAAGCTTAAGACAAAAGGAACGTTCAAGACAATTGAAGAGCAGTGGTTAGGTGAGAGTATTCCAGCTATCGATAGCACTTCTGCTACTACTCAGCAACTGAACTAAGGAATTCTGAAGATGGCAACTACCCCTAATGTTGACAATAAGCGCTATCAAAATTTAAGGGGCTGTCCTAGATAACTAGTTCAGTTCCTGTTTAACCCATTGTTTTAGCTGGTGTAATTGACGTTTTGGATCACTGTAGTTAAAACGCCACTCACATTCCTTCAAAAACAGATGGAAATGCTCTTTTGGGATGCCATTATATTTGCGCATATGACGCTTGGCTTGGCTCCAAAAGTTCTCTATTCCGTTGATATGGTTTCTGTCTTGTGCAAACTCTTTTGAATGATTGATACGGTAATGGGTAAACTCACTGACATCAAGGGCATTGTAACTTCTGAATGAGTCAGTATAAACGATGCTATCAGGCTTTACTTTTTCTCTTATAATAGGGATTAAGGTATCGGCTCTGGCATTAGGGATGAGACAAGCATAGACGCTGCCATTGCGCTTAAGCAGTCCAAACACAGGCACTTTATTACCAGCACCGCGACCACGTTTGCCTTTGCGTCTACCGCCAAAGTAGCTCTCATCAACTTCTATTTCGCCTTCTAGAAGACCAGGTTCCTGACTATTTTCATAAATCAGTAGTCTTAGCCTGTGAAAGTAATAGCTAGCTGTTGTTTTATTAACACCCACTAAGCTTGCTGCTGTTCTTGCGGTAGAACCGGCAATAAATAGTTCAATGAGTCTGGTTTGTTTGTACCAACTTAATCTGCTCTTTCTCATATGACTATCCTAGATTATTTTACTTATCTAGGACAGCCCCAAATTTAATTATTTCAATTGCACTGTTTTTATCGCTCATCGGTGCTTTGCTAGCGTTTACCTTTTATACCTCAAGCTTATTAGAAAGAAACACGGTATTAATTGATAGAACCAACCAAGTCGCGAATAGTGCACAAGCTGTAATTAAAGATTTATTCGATTTAGATAATAGCTATGGCGAAGATACAAACTCTCCGCATATTCAGCGCGTTTTAGAGCGTCTGGAACAAGATACAGCACTGATTACTAGCTCAATTTCAGCTCTTGAACAAGGCGGTACTATTACTACCGTTGAAGGCAAAAGCTACGATCTTCCGAAAGTTAATAGTGATTCTCAAGTCAAAGTTGCGGAAGCTAATCAAGAATGGAGACTTTTAGAACCTAAAATTCAGGCATATCTTAAAGATGCTGATAATGTGATGGTCGACTCTTCAGATAACCTGACTCAGGCGGTTGAACAGGCGAAGACTTCAAGTTTATTTATCAACGACTCGCTAGACCAGCTTACTGATGAGGTGTTTATAAACGCTGAACGTCAAGCAAACACTATTCGTCTGATTCAGATATTGGGTGTTGCAGCTATTTTCGCTTACTTCTTGATATTCGTATTCTTCTTTGTACGTCGTTTGCGTGAGACGGATGCTGAAGCATTTGCTGCTCGTCGCGAGACACAGGAAATTATGGAAACGGTCAGTACTGGTCTATTCTTGCTTGATAAAGACTTGAATATTGGTCAGCAGCATTCTCGTGCATTAAATGACATTGTTGGCTCAGACAGATTGGCAGGGGAAAACTTTACCAATGTCTTGCGCGGTCGTATTTCTGATAAAGATCTGAAAACCACACAGCAATTTATTGAGCAGCTTTACAATCCACGCGTTAAAGAAAAATTGGTAGATTCTCTCAATCCGCTGCACAAAGTCATGCTACACAACAATGCTGGTGATAAAGCACAGAATAATCGCTTCTTAGACTTCAAGTTCTCACGTGTTTATGACAACAAAGACATTGCCCGTATTTTGGTCAACGTCAACGATGTATCAGATGCCGTATATTTAGAGCAGCGTCTAGAAAAAGAGCGTTCGCAAAATGATATGCAGATTGAGATGCTCACCACGATTCTAAATGTAAATCCAAAAATTATTAATGAGTTTATTGATAATACGCAGATGCACATTGAGAAGATGAACAATATTTTGAAAAATCCTGGTAGCTCACAATACGAGCTTGAAGGCAAACTAAAAGCCATCTATCGCGAAATGCATAGCTTAAAAGGTGAAGCTTCTGCGCTAAAACTGCATAGCTTTACCAAGATTGCCTCAGATGCGGAAGACAAACTGCACGCATTGCAAAACCAAGGTCAATTATCTGGTAACGATTTCTTGCCATTGGCCGTACATTTGGATGACTTATTAAGCCTATCAAATACCATCGCGACCTTGGGCGAGCGCATTAACCGTTCAGCACCAACTGCAAATGGGTTAGATGACAATATTGCTCAAAATAGTATGTCAAAAACGGTGGCGACTGACAGTCAGATATCAAATCCTTCAACCAGTATCATAGATACTGATATCGGTCAGGATATTGACCTAGATAATGAAGCAACTGATGATCATCTGTCTTTTTATAAAGCATTTGCAAAAGATATTGCCGCAAGACAAGGTAAGCAAGTAGAGCTAAAGAGTAATACGCTGATGCAAGCGGACATACCAGCGCATCTGGTAAAGCCGATTAAAGAGATTAGCATTCAGCTACTACGTAATGCCGTGGTGCATGGCATTGAAGCGCCAAGTGTTCGTCATTCGATTGGTAAGACTGCGGTTGGGACGATTGATTTAGAACTAAAAGACAACGGCTCAGATTTCATGCTGATGGTGCAAGACGATGGTCAAGGTATTGATTATGACAGCATTCGTGCCAAGTTAAGCAGTGACGGTCGTTTTAGTACAGAAGAAGCCAGTCAGCTCAGTCAAAGCGAGCTGCTCAAACAACTGTTTTCTTCTGGTTTCTCTACCAAAGAACATGCAGATGAAGATGGCGGACGCGGTGTCGGTCTCGATATCATTAAAGCAAAAGTAAAAGATTATGATGGCAAGCTTAACGTAAACAGCGAATTTGGTCAGATGACACGGTTTGTTATTACTTTACCAAAAGCTTAATTAGAAACAGCAGGTATATTGTCAAGGATGACAAGCACTTCATTAAAGGTAATAGATCAGTTATGCATAAGTTAATGATTGTTGATGATTCAAATATTATTAGAAATCGTATTCAACGCGCGTATGATTCAGGGCAGTTTATGCTGGTTGCGACGGCAACCAGTGGTGTACAAGCCATTGAAAAGTTCAATGTCCATCGTCCTGATGTAATCACCATGGACTTGACCATGCCACAAATGGATGGACTTGAATGCATTGAGAAAATCATTGCGATTGACCCTGAAGTACGCATTTTAGTGGTGTCAGCACTGTCTGATAAAGCCACTGGCATTGAAGCATTGTCGTTGGGTGCCAGCGGATTTTTGTGCAAGCCTTTTTCAGAAGAAGAGCTTGTAGAGTCTTTGTATGAGCTAATGCAAGACTAAACCATTCAACGACTTAAGTAGATGTCATTATGAAAGAACAAAAGCTACAGATTTTTTTAAGTATTATTAGTAACTATTTTAATCAGTTTGGGGGCGAGGAGCTTGTCGCTGACACCCCATATCTGTTAGAGAACAAACAGCCAAAAGTCCATGATTATACGGGTGTGATCGGTATATCGGGTGGACAAAAAGGCGTGGTGTATTTTTCGGCAACCCGTCAGTTATTGTCCGCTATACTAGATAGCATGGGTGAAACGGATAAAAGCGATGAGAATTATATCGATTTGGCTGGTGAAGTGGCCAATACAATCGCTGGTAACGCGCGTAAAGAGTTTGGCTCAGAGTTCCATATTTCTGTGCCGTTTGTATTTAAAGGCTCTCCACAAAGTATTGTGTTGCCGAATGATGAGCGTTCTTTTATCATTCCCATCACTTGGAACTCGCAGATAGGCGAGATTGTGGTCTGTTTGCAGGATTAACGTTGCTGCCACCGCGTCATAAAGATGGATATTAATATATTATGGTTAAAGTAGAAAAATTGGGTGTGTTTCTGAGCTCAATCAATGCATTTTTTGCACAAATTGATGGCTCAGAAGTGTCCATTGATACCCCTTATTTAAATCATAACAAGAGTGCTGTTGGTTATGATTATAGCGGCGTTATCGAGATATCAGGGCCTCTTGAAGGCTGTGTGTATGTGAGTGCGCCAAGCGTGATGTTACGAGAAGTCATAAAAGTGATGGGCGAGCCTGACTCATCGATCACGATGATGAAAGATCTGCTCGGTGAGATGGCCAACACTATCTCTGGAAATGCTCGTACTGAGTTTGGCTCAGAGTTTATTATCTCGCCGCCGCATATTGTTGAGAGCGCACCAAGCGTGTCTTATTTGCCAAAAGATCGCCAAAGTTACGTCACGCCATTTACCTGGCGTGGGTATAAAGCGGTCATTGGTATCTGTATCGCTTAATCTACAGCTGCTCATTTATTCAATATAAAAAACGACGTTAATGCGTCGTTTTTTTATGCGTTATCATCTACTTAAACAGCATAATAGCGCTAGCAGTCGCTAAGCATTATGTGATAAAATACAGCCCAGCTATTTTTATCACATCGTATTTTTACGTTCAAACGATAGCTAAATTTTTTAAACCAACCCATCAACCAATGACACACACATCATGGCAAAAAATTGCTGGGTGTTTGGCGACTTGATTAATTTGCAAAAAAGTTAGTGCTGCCACAATGAGCATTAACCGTTAGCAGATGCGTGTCGCTAGATAGGCAGTTTTTGTGATGTGGAGGCATAACCCAACCAATAGGAATTTCACATGTCTACAAAGAATCCAACCAAAATCGAAATGCGCGACTTACTACAAGCCGGCGCTCACTTTGGTCACCAAACACGTTTTTGGAATCCAAAAATGGGACCATACATCTTTGGTGCTCGTAATAAGATTCATATCATCAACCTTGAGCACACAGTAAAAGCGTTTAACGAAGCATTGACTTACGTTAACGGTTTAGCTGCCAAGAAAAACAAAGTATTATTCGTAGGTACTAAACGCGCAGCAAGCGGTATCATCGCTGAGCAAGCAGCACGCGCTGGCATGCCATACGTTGACCATCGCTGGTTAGGTGGTATGTTGACTAACTGGAAAACACTTCGCCAGTCAATCAACCGTCTAAAAGAGCTAGAAAAGCAAGCAGAAGACGGTACTTTCGCCAAGCTTACTAAGCGTGAAGCGTTAGAGCGTACTCGTGATATGGAAAAACTTGAGCGTTCACTAGGCGGTATTAAAGATATGGGCGGCCTACCTGATGCAATCTTCGTTGTAGACGTAGATCATGAAGCGATTGCTATCAAAGAAGCTAAAAATCTAGGTATCCCAGTTATCGGTATCGTTGATACTAACTCTAGCCCAGATAACGTTGATTACATCATCCCAGCAAACGATGATGCTATCCGTGCTGTGACCTTGTATGTGACTTCTATGGCTGATGCGATTATCGCTGGTAAAGAATACGCACAGACTCAAGCGGGCGGCAAAGCTGAGCAAGAAGCACCTGCTACTGAAGAAGCACCAGTTGAAGCCAAAGCAGAAGAAGCGGCGACTCCAGCAGAATAATTGGCTGACCCAAAAGGTTTAACTTTGTAAGGATAGCTTGATAGTCACACTATCTGCATCCATATAACGTTATTAACAGCGTATAAGCTCACAATAGGCATGATGTAGTTTTACTCGTCATGCCTTATTGTTGATGGAACACTCGTTAATAAGCGAGTATTATCGCTTATATATGCCCTCGTGATGCACAATATCTGTCATTACAATGATGTCTATTATCACGATCAACCATGAGTGCCTCCATTACTATAAGAGCGATATAGTACCAATAGATAGCAAAGATATATCTCATAGAAATTAAGCACTCCCATACATAATAAAAGGTAACTCTTATGTCAGAAGTAAAAGTATCTGCCAAAATGGTAAAAGAATTGCGTGACCGTACTGGTCTTGGCATGATGGAATGTAAAAAAGCGTTAGAAGAATCAAACGGTGATGTAGAAACTGCCATTGATAACCTACGTAAATCTGGTCAAGCCAAAGCAGCTAAAAAAGCGGGTAACATTGCAGCTGATGGCGCTATTATCATCGCTCAAGGCGACAACAAAGCATTCTTGTTAGAAGTAAACTGCCAAACTGACTTCGTTGCAAAAGACGAAAACTTTACGGCATTTGCAGAAGCAGTAGCGAACATTGCATTAGAAAACAATGTGACTGACGTAGCTGCTATCGCTGAATTGCCATATGGCAATGGTCAGACTATCGAAGAAGCTCGTGTATCTTTGGTACAAAAAATCGGCGAAAACATCCAAGTACGCCGAGTTGAAGTATTAGAAGGTAGCAACCTTGCTTCATACCGTCATGGTCTACGTATCGGTGTTGTGGTATCTTTTGAAGGCGGCAATGCAGAGACTGGCAAAAACCTTGCCATGCATATCGCTGCGTTTAATCCAGTTGCGGTTGATGACGAAAGTGTCGATGCTGATTTATTAGCACGCGAAAAAGACATCATCGAAGCAAAAGCTCGTGAGTCTGGCAAGCCTGATAACATCGTTGAAAAAATGATCGAAGGTGGCCTACGTAAGTACCTAGAAGAAGTGACTTTACTACGTCAGCCATATGTTATGGACAACGAGAAGAAAGTTGGTGATGTACTAAAAGCTGAAGGCGTAAAAGTACTTGCTTTCAAACGTCTAGAAGTTGGTGAAGGCATTGAGAAAAAGCAAGAAGATTTCGCTGCTGAAGTTGCTGCAACACAAGCACTGGCTAACAAGTAATTTTTAAATTTTGCTAAGAAGAATGGTGAGTGCTAAGCTTTTAGGTCTGGTATTCACCGATCAGCTTTATTGTTAATCTTGTATCGAACTCAAAAAATATGACAAGATAGATTATGAATTACTAGATAAAGCCTCTTAGCACAAAAAAGCCCGTTAATTATATTAACGGGCTTTTTTACGTTTGGATTCTACTGTTCATGCAGTCTTCATTCTAGCGTAATGCGTCATACGCTGAGTTGGCATAGCTGGCACTATTGCTATTACTGCTGGTGCCATAGCTGACGTTTTGTAAGCCGCTACTGAGACTTGGATTGGCGATTTGATTACTAGCATTCATGGTACTGCCTGATAGCCCTGAATCGTTTTTATACAAGCTATGGTAACGGCTCATGACATTTTTGACATAGTTACGGGTTTCTTTAAAAGGCGGGATGCCGTTATATTTATCAACGTTACCTTCACCCGCATTGTAGCCCGCAACTGCAAATTCTACATTGTTATTAAAACGCTTCATCAGCCATGCAATGTATTTAGCAGAGCCTTCGATATTATCTGCAGGGTTCCAAGGGTTGCTGACTTTGAAGCGTCGCGCAGTCGCTGGCATTAGCTGCATGAGACCTTGCGCACCGACAGGTGAGCGTGCATTCGGGTTAAATGCAGATTCGCTGTGCATCATTGCTTTTATAAGCCCAGGATCTACGCCATGACGCTGAGCTGAGGCGCGAATATAACTGTCGTATGAGTTGCGGCTTCCACTACTGCTGGCAGAGCTACTACCATAGCTATCGCCACTGCCATCATACATTTTGGATTTTTTATAATGGGTAACTTTGACTGTTTTAGTAAACTTATTAAAGTTACCACTAGGTTCACTGCGATTGGTAAGTAGTATCTGACCGTCGTTACTTTTTTTAATATACATACTCTCCGCGTGAGCAGTAACAGAAAAGGCAAGTGAGCTAGTAATGACAGTTAATAGAAGAGGAGACAAGCAGCGAGTCACTAAGGTTGTAACATTTATCATAGGGTTATCACTTTTCATCGAGTAATAGCAAATTGCTTTGCCTATAGGCGCGTCGTTCTGCGCATTTAAGCGGTTATCGTGCTGGTAGGATTTTATCGCTGTAAACGATATAGCACCCTAGCAAAAACCACGTCTAACTAGAAACCACTCGCATTGGATACAAAAAATAATAGTTGCTTACTATAACATATAATAACTTTTCGACGCATACGATTATCAGTACAAAGTATAAAAGTCATTTTTAATTTGTAAAAAAATCAACACACTACCATTTTTGAGTACGTTGATTGAGTATTGGCTTTATTGTTTTTAGGCGTATGTGGTACGTGAATATTCTGGCTGTGGCAATGAATGAATCATGAGAAATAAAAGCTGTTTAGAGCACTGAAAAGTGCTGTGAACAGGGTTATATAGAAAGTGCACTGATAAAAATAGGCACCCAAACGGCGGTGACCAGCCCGTTTACTGCCAATCCAAATGCCGCATAACGCCCAGCAGTGTGGCTAATTTGCCATGCTTCGACGGTACCAAAAGCATGTGCTGCCAACCCAAGTGCTAAGCCCTTGGCACGGTCATCATCGATACCGCGAAATAAAAAGCGCGCCAAAGTACCACCGATAAGCCCTGAGACAATAATAATTAAGTTCGCCATGGCAAGTGGTGCTTTAATTAAATCTGCGACACTCAGACCGATTGGGGTGGTCACTGAACGCGTTGCGAAAGCGAGTATGGTGTCGTGACTTAATGCAAATAAATAAGCCAATGACATCGGTAGCAATGCACCAACCACACTTGCAAGGATGACTATGAGAGTAAGCTTTTTGACTGGTAGACCTTTAAAGTTCATTGCTGCTAATGGTACTGCCAACAGTACGGTGACATATCCCAATAGATGATCAAATACAGGCTTGGCAACATCGTAATAATCGTTGTAATCCCATTGTAGAATAAACAAAAATAAGAGAACAAGCGCCAACGCCGTAATCACCATCGGCAGCCATGAGAGCTTACGTGCCAGTACACGAGCAGTCACATGGGCGGTTAGCGTTAATAATATCGCCGCAAAGGTTGCCACAAACACGTTATCAAAAGTCATTGAATTTCCTTGTTCATACAGCTCATAGCTGTCCTTTGTGCTCTTCAACGGTGGTGCTATCGATGCTAACATCGTGATTGAGCCAACGGTTGGCAAGTATGGCAAGTCCCCAAAGCGGTATGAGTGTGCTAATAATCATCGTCAGCATAACCCCCCACAGCTCATCACCTAAAGCAAATAGCAGTAAACCTGCACCTGCAGACACGGGCAAAAAAGCAAAACCGCTATCCACCAATAAAGTACTACTGGCTTGGGTGAGCCAACTGGGTAACCCTTTAAGTAATCGCCATGCCATTAGAATAAAGAACATGGCGACCAATCCAACGATGTTGGCAGCCTTTTCTATTCCTGCTAATTGACAGATAATAACGGCTGATTCACGAACCACGATGACCATCGTGAGTGTCAGGATTAAGGCAAGCCATAGCGGCAAATGGGCGGAATGAGTAGATTTCATAAGAAATACTGGCCGATTTAGAAATAGATAGGATAGGAGCCACAAAATAGGTAACCGCACTCTAATAAGTGTGTTCTATATACCAATGATATGAATATTGGTTGAACCTATAGCCGATGATTATATAGAGAGTAGACAAACTAATAAAGCTTACTATAATGAGTGTATCATTTGCGCCAGGCTACCTTGTGCTCACTTTAAAAGACATCGACTATGGTAGCGCGTTTTCGTGATCGGGTAACCTATAAAATTTAATGCTATGTGCCAAGAAAAAGGATGATATCAATGGATATCATCCTTTTGTCTTTTATAAAGCTATTTTACAGATTCAGTCATTTATATCTTTGAGTCAGGAGTTTCCGCTTCTACTGCTAATTCCTCTGACTTAGCGGCTTCAGAATTGAGCGCATCAAACTCATCAAATGCTTTTTCTTCTGACTCGGTCATCGTCGGCTCTTCAACCTCGTCAGGCTTTTCGAAGTCTTCAAGTACTGGCATCAATAATGTGGCTTGTGCTAATGGCAATACATCTAAAGGCTCTAAATTGGCCTGACCCAGTAGCTGTCTTAGCGTATCGCTTGGCAAGCGAATCGTTAAACACTCATGCCCGCTGTCATCGTAGCTCTCTTCCTGAATAACACCCAGCTCATATAAGGCGTTTTTTAACTGACCTGCATGATAAGGTAAGGTCAACTCAAAGGTGGTGAGTGTGCCAGTCAGTAGCTGCTGGACGGCTAACGACAACGCTTCCATACCTAGGTTTTCTCTAGAAGAAACATAGACGCGATTGGGTTGTCCTTCGCTAGCATAACCAATATGTGCAGGCTCATCTGTCAAATCAATTTTGTTGTAGACATTGAGCACTGGTACATCATTGTCAATCTCCGCTAATACGTCTTTGACCGCTTGAATTTGCTCATGCATATCTTCACTAGAAGAATCGATGACGTGTAGCAATAAATCTGCTTCCAAGGTTTCTTCTAATGTCGCATGAAAGGATTCGACCAACTCATGCGGCAGATGACGGACAAAACCTACCGTATCGACCAAAACAACACGACCAACACCCTGCCAGTCTAAACGGCGTAAAGTGGGATCTAGCGTGGCAAATAATTTATCCGCTGCATAAATATTTTCGTCGACTAAGCGGTTAAATAGTGTCGATTTACCAGCGTTGGTATAACCGACAAGCGAAATCGTCGGCACATCTGATTTTTGGCGACGGGCTCGACCTTGCGCACGTGTCTGTCTGACTTTCTCGATTCTGCTTTTAAGCTGATTCACGCGCACTTGTAGCAATCGACGATCGGTTTCAAGCTGGGTTTCGCCGGGACCACGTAGACCAATACCGCCTTTTTGACGCTCCAAATGCGTCCAACCTCGTACCAAACGCGTCGATAAATGGTTGAGCTGCGCCAGCTCTACTTGTAGCTTACCTTCATAAGTACGGGCACGCTGCGCGAAAATATCCAATATCAAACCCGTACGATCCAGTACGCGACATTTAACCAAGGCTTCAATATTACGCTCTTGTGATGGCGATAAGCTATGGTTGAATAAGACGATATCCGCATCATGTTCGCGTACCAATTCTGCTATTTCTTCTGCTTTACCGCTACCAACGAAGTATCTGGCGTCGGGTCTTTGGCGTGAGCCTGTGACTAAAGCCAAACGATCAGCCCCTGCTGAGTCTGCTAACAGCTCAAATTCACCTAAATCATCAGGATCTTGAATTTGACGGATGTCTAAATGTACTATAATGGCGCGCTCGCCACCTTCGTGTCTTTCAAAATAATCCAAAGAGTATCACCTATTTAATAAAGTAAATATATCGCTATTATCCATTCAGTAAACGTCGATATAGCGTTCATATGACCATATATATGTGGTCTCATCAGTTAATATTAAAGCGTTATAGCACAATTAACGATGGTTTTATGTTACAGCGTAAATGAAAGCAATAGGCAAATCAGTGAACGCAGCAGAACTGGTTAAATAAACAGCAACTCAGTGAACAAATCGTCACTGACTGAATAAATTTTGTTATACTCATGGCGCTTGTTTACGATATATAATCATAAGTTTTTAACCACGAGGGACACAGATGAGCCAATCTAAGTCAGGCTTCTCACTCAGACAACAGTTGGGGCGCGGCAAACAAATTGCTGGCATGACCACCACTATCGCTGGTGGATTGCGCGCCGCCCAACGTATTGGCGCATTTAAGCAGCCCCCACGCGAAAAATTGCCACGCTATATTCAAGCCTTTTGCCGCAAAATGGCAGGCTCTTTTGGCGTCAAGGTTGTGGCAGTCGAGCGGGTAGAGCAGCACCACGGATTATGGGTATCCAATCATGTGTCATGGATGGATATCCCTGTGGTGGGAACACTGAGTCCTGCTTTTTTCTTATCCAAAGCTGAAATCGGTGAATGGCCTGTATTTGGTAAGCTGGCTCATGCAGCAGGCACGGTATTTATTGAGCGTGGTTCTGGTGATGCAGGGTCGGTCGCCGCCCAAATTGCCAGTTTTTTGACCAAAGGTTTCTCGGTCATATTCTTCCCTGAGGCGACCACCACCGATGGCAAAAAAATCAAACGTATTCATGGTACTTTGCTACAAGCTGCCATAGATGCTGACGTGCCCGTACGCCCGCTGGTAATTGCTTACGTCAATAAAGACGGCACGTTAAGTGAAGAGTTGCCTTACTATGGCAAGCTTACGATGAAAGAGAGCATAAAAAAGGTGCTCGATACGAAAGATGTGACCGCCTATGTATTGCCACTGGAGCCAATAGATCCTAAAGGGTTGAGCAAAAGTGAATTGACGGATTTGTTACAAGCCCGTATGCAAGAAGGTTTGGCGGAACTGCATTCGCGAGTCTTAACGAAAGTCGCTAAAGTTTAAGCGCTGACAGCTTAATAGTTTCGAATATTTAACACGCTCTAATAAAAAAGGCGCAAATCGCTCAGTTTATAACTGCGATTTGCGCCTTTTTTGTTTACTAAATACTCAAACATTAATTTATAAATGCTTTACCTATATCAAACTAAGGTGATGGATTGGGATGCTGTGTATGCACGGCTTCAATCGCTTCTAATATTTCTGAGCTTAAGGTTAAATGGATACTATCGATGTTGGATTTTAGCTGCTCGATTGTAGTAGCGCCAATAATGTTACTGGTAACAAATGAGCGTGAGTTAACGAAAGCTAGTGCCATCTGTGCCATATCTAAATCTGCATCTGCCGCTATTTTGGCGTATTGAGCAGTGGCTGATAGCGCTTCTTCATTGGTATAGCGCGCAAAGCGATCATACATCGTCAGACGCGCACCCGCTGGACGTTTGCCATCGAGATATTTACCAGATAAGACACCAAAGCCAAGCGGTGAATAAGCCAATAGACCTACATTTTCACGGTGCGTAATCTCGGCCATAGCGACTTCATATAAGCGATTTAGCAAACTATAAGGATTTTGCACCGTGATAGGAGCGATCAAACCATTTTTATCAGCCTCCCATAGATAGCGCATCAGTCCCCAAGCGGTGTCGTTCGATAGTCCATAAGCGCGAATACGCCCTTTTTTAATCTCATCATTTAACGCTTGAATGGTCTCTAGAAATGGTGTCAAATCATCTAATGGTTGCGATGCCATCTCTTCGGTATAGCCAAGTTGACTAAAAAAATTTGTTTGGCGTTCAGGCCAATGGAGCTGATAAATATCAATATAATCGGTCTGCAAACGCTGAAGATTGCCATCGATGGCGCTGCTAATATGTTCGGCATTAAAACGCGTTTGCCCATCACGCAAAAAATCCATCGGCGATATTTTGCTAGCAAGAATAACTTTATCGCGCTGTTTGGTTTTATTAAACCATGTACCCATAAAGCGTTCAGTATCGCCTTGCTTGTCCTTATCTGGCGGCGATGGATACATCTCCGCCGTATCCCAAAAATTCACCCCTTCGCTTAGCGCCATGTCCATTTGTTCATGTGCTTGGATCTCGGTATTTTGCTGTCCCCATGTCATCGTGCCTAAACAAATCTTAGAAACTTTTTCATTGAGTTGTGGCAACATTTGATATTGCATATGAATGTCCTTTGTAAATGTATTTTTATAGCTGACAGTTTTTAAGCGATTACATGAGCTTTATGCCAGTGACACCAGGCGGGGTAACTTTAAAGATTTTTACTTTAAATAACAGGGATTGTCCGGCAAGGGGATGGTTAAAATCCACTTCGACTTGATCGTCATCGAGTGCACTAATCGTACCCGGCAGTGTGTTTTTGCCTTTGTCTTCGAACTCTACCATCATGCCGATTTCTGGATTATCAGCGATTAACGCAAACTGAGTACGGCTGAAATGTTGGATGTTGTCAGGATTCCAATCGCCAAATGCCTGCTCTGGCTCAAGGTGGGCAGAGCGCGTGTCACCTGCGCGCAGGTTCATTAATACCTGCTCAAAGCCAGGTAATAAACTTTCATCACCAATGGTAAGCGTCACAGGCGCATCACGGCTAAAGGTAGAATCAATCATCGTACCGTTCTCTAGTGACACTTCAAAGTGCAGCTTTACAAGGCTGCCAAAAGTGATACGGGTGTCTTCATTGGGAGTGATAAATTGTGAGTCGGTCATAGTCAACAGCCATTTATTACGGGGTTAGGAATTGGTTTGGCGAATAATATAAGAAATGATAAGCCATCTTGGAGAGTATGTAAGCGTAAATAGTGTAACGCAAATAGTGTAATATATTTGGCAATTCTAAGAGCAGGCAGGGGTTTTTATGGTAAATAAACAACAAGGTCACATTAAAAAGTGGCAAGACGACAAAGGCTTTGGTTTTATCGAAACACAGAATGGTGATTCAATATTCTTTCATATCAATGAGTTTAAAGCGCGCCGTCGCCCTGAGGTCGGTGAGCCCGTTGTTTTTACGTTTGGGCAAGACAACCAAGGGCGTATGCAAGCAAAAGATGTACAAGAACTGAGCTTTGTGCAGCAAAAAATGGCGCAAAAAAATCAGAAAATCCGTCAGCGTAATCACAAACGTAGCATGCAAGCAGACTTTGAAGCGGGACAAAAGAAACGTTTGTTTCTTGGTGTAGGCTTTTATGGCGTATTAATCTTGTTAGCTGCCATGAATAAGCTCAGCTGGCTGGTTGTGGGTTGGTATGTGGCATTGGGTCTCATTACTTATATGATGTATGCCAAGGACAAAGCCGCTGCTCAGAATAATGATTGGCGCACACCTGAATCAACCTTGCATCTGCTAAGTGCGCTGGGCGGTTGGGTGGGCGCGATGGTTGCGCAGACGTATCTACGCCACAAGTCGCAAAAGCCTGAATTTCGAGTGGCGTATTATTTAACTGTCGTAATTAATATGGCGGGGTTATTGTTTATATTGACAGGAGGAAGCTTGAAATTTTTGCAAGGATTACTTGATTCTTTGGTATAAAAGCACTTGTTTATTTATCATAGTGAGCGGTGTAGTTTTGATGTTTAATGCTTAAGTCTAAAATAAACGGCTGATGAAACATCAAAGTTTTATATCTTGAGTGGCTGGTTGCCGTGCATTGGTATTTTGTGCGAGTATGATGAATTATACGCAATAAGCACGACTGTGAAAGATAAACCTTAAATGGATTTCATTAATAATAAAAGGCGAACGCAAGTGATTACTTTATACAAATACACCCATCCAAGTCGCGCTGAAACAGTCATTTGGGCATTGCAGGAGCTGGGCTTAGAGTATGAGACCAAAGAAATAGATGGCAAAAAAGGGGAGCAGCGAAGTCCTGAGTTTTTAGCCGTTAACCCCTTTGGTAAAATCCCTACCATCACACATGAAGGCAAACATTTTACTGAGTCGTTGGCTATTATTGAATATCTCAATGAGTTACACCCTGACAAACCTTTGACACCAAACACAGCAGATGAGAACTTCGCTGAGAAAAACTATAAACTTCGCCAAGTAATTTCATTTGGCATGATCGAGATTGAGAGTTATCTATGGATACTCACCAAAATCAAGGTATTAGACAATTATGAAAACTGGCCTGAGGGCACCGCTAACAACTGCATGAAGTGTATCCAAAAAGCCCTACCAATTGCTTATGCTTGGGTAGATGAGCAGGAGTATATAGCGGGGGACAGCTTTACGCTGGCAGACATTTATTATCAGCATTTGTTTTCATGGTTGAAGATGCTGGGCGTTGCGTTGCCTGAGCAGGTTCAAGATTATCTTAAAAAATTATCGAAGCGTGAGAAATTTCCTAAGAGGTAATCAATCATGACTTTCAGCTTTTAAGAGTGGCGTATAGGCGCAATACTCTATGCCAATAGTCTTTATCAGAAAAAATGATGAATAAAAAAGGTGGGTTACGACTGAGTAATCCACCTTTTTTATTTATTTATAAATTGAATTAATATTTCTAGCTGTAGACGGTTACAACCGTGGCATTTCACGCTTTTTTTCTAAAAATAGCATGTCAATGACAATCAACGCTACACCGATACTAATGCCCATATCCGCAATATTAAAGATAGGGTAATGCCAGACATCAGCGTTGTGTACATGGATGAAGTCGATGACGTGACCATGTAGCAAGCGGTCAATGAGATTGCCAACCGCACCGCCGAGCACTAGCGCTAGACCTGTCGATAGTAGCTTGGCTTGGCGCGGGGCTTTTATCAGGTAGCCAATTAAAAATAGCGACATTATCAATGCCAGTCCCGAAAAAAACCACTTCTGCCAACCACCGGCATCTGCCAAAAAGCTAAATGCCGCGCCATAGTTGTATGCCAATGTCCAATTCAGAAAAGGCTCAATCACAGGTACTGGCTCATGAAAAGTCAGTTTAGTTTCAGCCAGCCACTTCGTCCATTGATCGATAATTAGCACGACCAACGATAGGAGATACCACGTAAACGCACGACGGCCATTCGCAATCATTTTTGGCGTCTTATTCAGACGACTTTTCGGTGTCGTTGAGCTGCCTGTGGTTGCATGAGCTGGTTCAGGTGATTTATCGACTTCACCATATGGCGGCTTGTTGTTTGATGATTCTGTTGAGTTAGGCGTATGGTTAGGCATAGTGGCGCACCTCACCATCACCGCTGACGTTAGTCACGCAGCGCGCGCATAATTCTGGATGTGCACTATCGGTACCGATATCATCACGGATATGCCAGCAGCGTACGCACTTGGTGCCAGTTGCGGCGCTCACCTTGACCACTAAGCCTACTGATTCATCCGTGCTGCCGTCAGTTTGCTCATCTGTGCTTGTTTTATCGGCAGGAGCGTCGTTCATTGGTTTCAAAGTTGCGCTACTAGTGATTAGTACAAAGCGCAGCTCTTCACCCAGCTTGGCCAAGCTTTCGTGCATTGCACCGTCAGCATATAGATTAACATCGGCAGACAAGTTAGCGTTGATGATTTTTTCACCACGTGCCGTTTCGATATGTTTATTGACCATATCCTTTGCCAACATGATACGTTGCCAGTCATCGTTGCTGATCGCGCTTAGCTCAAATTCTGGAAATGTATACCATTCTTCAGTAAATACATAATTGTCAGCGCCATGCAATACTTCCCACGCTTCTTGTGCCGTGAATGACAAAATCGGCGTAATCCAGCGAATGAGCGCCTGAACGATATGATAAATAGCCGTTTGCGCAGAGCGGCGTGGCTGTCCATCAGTCTGAGTCGTATACTGACGATCTTTGATAATATCTAAATAGAAGCTGCCCAAATCTTGCGAGCAGAACGCAGTAATATGCTGGGTGACTTGGTGAAAATCCATGGCATCATAAGCACTGATGATTTGTGCTTGCACGGTTTGCGCGCGCTCAATGATGAATTTATCAAGGCTGACCAGCTCATTGATATCGACGCTGTTGGTCGCAGGATCAAAGTCATCGGTATTGGCAAGTAAGAAACGCAGGGTGTTACGGATACGGCGATACATATCGATTGCACCTTTAAAGACCGTTTTACCTGCGCTCATCTCATAGCGATAGTCGCTTGAGGCAATCCACAAACGCAGCATGTCCGCGCCTGTTTTGTTGATCTCTTCCTGCGGCGTGATGATATTGCCCAGTGATTTACTCATCTTGCGACCGTTTTCATCAACCACAAAACCATGCGTCAGTACTTGCTTAAATGGTGGGCGACCGTATATGGCTTCTGAGGTCAATAATGAAGTCTGGAACCAACCGCGATGTTGGTCAGAGCCTTCCAAGTAGATATCTGCTGGATTGGTCAATTCATCGCGCTGCTCAAGGACCGCAAAATGCGTCGTGCCAGAGTCAAACCAAACGTCTAAGGTATCGGTTGCTTTATCATAGTCAGCAGCCTCGTTGCCTAAGAAGTCTTCACAGCTGGCATCAAACCAAGCTTCCACACCGCCCGCATCGATTTTTTGTGCAGCGACTTCCATCAGCTCAAGCGTGTTTGGATGCAGCTCGCCTGTTTCTTTATGGGTAAAGAAAGTAATCGGCACGCCCCATGTACGCTGACGTGAGATACACCAATCTGGTCGACCCGTCATCATGGCTTCGATACGGTTTTGTCCCCATGCTGGTGTCCAGCTTACTGCTGGGATATCTGCAAGCGCACGCTCACGCAGACCTTTGGTTTCCATATTGATAAACCACTGCGGCGTTGCGCGGAAAATAATCGGTGACTTATGACGCCAGCAATGCGGATAGCTGTGCTCAATCTTGGTATGACTGATTAGATGTCCATTGTCATGCAGTGCGGCGATGATTTTTGGATTGGCCTTATAAATGTGCTCGCCCGCAAATACCGCTGCGCTGTCCAGATAAACGCCCGTACCACTGACTGGGTTTTCAACGGGTAAGTTATATTTAAGACCCACGATATAATCGTCAAGACCGTGACCGGGTGCAGTATGTACTAATCCAGTACCGCTATCGGTGGTCACGTGATCGCCTAGGATTAATGGCACTTGGCGGTCTGCAATCAGTGGATGCTGGGCACGCAAGCCTTCAAGCTCGCGCCCAGATACGGTCGCTAGCACGCCTTGATTGCTAAGTTTGAGTTCCGTTAACGCTGTTTCAACCAAATCCGCGGCCAATAGCAAATTACCTTTTTCAGTCGCCACCACACTATAGTTGTGCTCAGGATGTACTGAGATGGCTTGGTTAGCAGGCAGTGTCCACGGCGTAGTAGTCCAAATAACAGCGGCGATATTGCCCGCTACGTCAGCCAACGAGGCAACCTTATCGGTATCCAAAACATCGAAGCTTACATAGATAGCATCAGACACTTTATCTTGGTATTCCACTTCCGCCTCAGCCAGCGCAGAGCTACAGTCCAAGCACCAGTTAACTGGCTTCATACCGCGGGTCACATGACCATTGTCATAAATTTTGGCAAGGGCGCGTACGATGTTGGCTTCTTGGTGGAAGTTCATCGTTAGATATGGGTTGTCCCAATCGCCAAATACGCCTAGACGCTTAAAATCTGCCTTTTGCAATTCAATCTGGGTGCTCGCATACTCGCGGCATAGACCGCGGAACTCAGTCGCCGATACTTTTTGACCGACCTTGCCGACTTTGGCTTCGACCTTTTGCTCGATAGGCAGACCATGACAGTCCCAACCGGGGACATAAGGCGCATCAAAGCCTGATAGCGTTTTTGACTTCACGATAATGTCTTTGAGTACTTTATTCACCGCGTGACCCAAGTGAATCTGACCATTGGCGTATGGAGGGCCATCATGCAAAATGTATTTGGTCGCCCCAGCACGTGCCTGACGAATTTTGCCGTACACATCATCCGCTTCCCAAGCAGCAAGCCAATCTGGCTCGCGCTTGGCAAGGTTTGCACGCATCGCAAATGGCGTGTCGGCAAGGTTTAGCGTGTCTTTATAATCCTGGCTTGGCGTATCAGTACTTTTATCAGTCATAGAAGGTGTCTTTTTAGAAAATGGATTAAAAATCGATGTAAAGTCAGATGTGACATTTAGGGTAATGCTTAGCTGGCTGCTTAACCGTTGATGATCGCTTTCTCACTTATAATATATCGCTGTGCATCAACGTCATAAATATGCTCACGTCAATAATAAATGCTATCGAGACGAATGCAACATAAAATATGCTTATGGATAATAAAATACCGTGATAGCAATAAACTAAAAAGAGGCAATGAGATTGGCAGCTATTATATGACAAAAAGGCTAGGGTAAAAAGAGCTGGTCAGTATTGTCCTTATTTTAGCCAAAACCAATCATTTATACGAGTGATGCATCACCTATTGAATCATACGGATGGCAAGTGCCATTGTCTACCGACTGGACTCTAAACAGCAGGCTAAGCGTTAAAAAACTGATGATAACCATAAGCGCAATTTCAGCGACCATAAGGGTTGAATGCCCGTCAAACCTTGAGTCATCTCGCCATTCTTTAATATGACATACGAAGGTGTCACTTGTCCTTGCCAATCAGCGAAGATGCTGCCTTCTTGATCATTTATCGTCGTAAAGCGATAGCTGTTTTCATTAAGGTAGCGATGCAGCTCTTGGTCAGTACCTGATTTAATAGCAATCGTAACGACCGGATAATCATTTGCGGCGGCAAGTTTGTCTATGGTCGGCGAGGTGATACTACAAATGGGACACCACGTGCCCCAAAAATACACCAGCGTTGGTTGTTCATTGCTCAGCGCCGCTAAGTCAACGACTTGCCCTTGATAATCGGTCAGTTGCAATTGCGGGTTGGCTGGCATGATAGGCTGTCGCCACCAATTGATAGCGGTATAAATAACAGCAAATACCAAGCCATATATGAGGATATTTTTAGCGATAGACAACCCCTTTTGCTTGGGTGTTTTCTTTGGCTTTTTAATGGATTTTTCAGTATCAGTATCAGTCGTCATAATGGCTGCTTTTTTGCTATAGGTTTTGTATAAATGGCTTTGATAAGTGGTTGTTGATAGATAAAAATAAACGGCTGAAATGTCAGCCGTATTATTCATAAACTTTATTAAACCGTGTTCAGTGTTGGTATTTTAAAGTGACTGATTAAGGTTTTTGCGCACGGTTTTGTAATGGATCACCAAGCAAGACACTACCAGAGTTTTCGAGGCGCTCATCATCGCTTAGCTTACTGGCTGATACTTTAGATTTTCTCTTCCATTTTAAACTATACAAGTCATCACGGCGATCAAGCAGATTATGTACCGAGCCTTCGTTACGGACATGAATAAGCTTGTCTAAGTTCACATCTGAGAAGAATACCATCTCAGTGTTGGCGGTGGTTTCTGCCATAATCGCATCATGCGGGAAAGCAAAATCTGATGGCGAGAAGATAGAAGACTGGGCGTATTGAATATCGAGACTTTCAACCTGTGGTAAGTTACCAACCGAACCACAAATCATCACATAGCATTCGTTTTCAATTGCACGTGCTTGGGCGCAGTGGCGCACGCGTAGATAGCCGTTTTGCGTATCAGTCCAAAATGGGACGAACAAGATGTCCATATCATCAAGTGCCATGAGGCGGGCAAGCTCAGGGAATTCAACGTCATAACAGACCAAAATACCAATACGACCGGCATCGGTATCAAACACCTTAACCTCGTCACCGCCTTCGATGACCCAAGCGCTACGCTCATGCGGGGTAATATGGATTTTTCGCTGCTCTTCGACCGTACCATCGCGGCGGCACAAGTAACTGACATTATATAACGTATCGTCCTCGTCCAAGTACGGCATCGAGCCTGTAATGACGTTGACGTTGTAGCTGACCGCTAAATGCGATATCTCATTTTTAAACCATTCTGTATAACCAGCTAAAAATCGAATAGCGACGTTTTGATCCGTCGATTCACACAGACCCATCAACGGTGCGTTAAAGAACTCTGGTAAACAAGCAAAGTCAGAATTGTAATCAGCCATAATATCGACAAAGAACTCGACTTGCTGCAGCAGCTCTTCAGGTGACTCGACTTCACGCATTTGCCACTGGATGCCACCAATACGCACCTCAGAC
The DNA here is from genome assembly GCF_022129225.1 of Psychrobacter sp. Ps7. Taxonomy (NCBI): domain Bacteria; kingdom Pseudomonadati; phylum Pseudomonadota; class Gammaproteobacteria; order Moraxellales; family Moraxellaceae; genus Psychrobacter; species Psychrobacter sp. Ps7. The sequence goes on from NZ_JADQAH010000006.1 coordinate 90,577, forward strand.
TTACGAGTGTTTGGCTTATAGTCTTGCGGCTCGTAATAAATATTTGCCCACTCAAGTAGAGTAGCAAAACCTTTAGATTGTTTATCATCAGGCAAATAAGCCGTTAAGATACGCTTGACGATAAAGCCATTTGAGAGTTGGAAAGACAATGCAGAATCATGAATTTCACGAGCCGCGACGGCTTCAATATATTCGCCAGGTGTGAGATCTTGATGGTTATGATAGTTCGGGATACGACCACCAGCCAAAATAGCTCGGAAGTTTAACTGGCGACACAGCTCTTTACGGGCATCATACAATCGACGTCCTAGGCGATAACCACGGTATTCAGGGTCGATCAGCGCATCTAAACCGTAAATAGCATCGCCTTCAGGGTTGTCTCTGATAATCTCTTTATGACCAATCAAGTCGTCGTAGGTGTGCGGGTTAGAAAACGTGGCATAATCAACACGCATAGATAACACGATACCAATCAATTGATCATGATCAAATAAAGCGATCTGACCTTCAGGGAAGGCATCGATTAAGGTATTAATAGTGTTCTTTGACCATGCACCGCCTAAGTTGACATAGACACGATCCATTAATGCTTTTAATTGTGGATAGTCTTTTTTCTTGATTTCAGCGATGGTTAGATGAAAGTCGTCTAGTTTTTCTATTTTGCTCATAATGTTCCTGTTTTAGATCTTTATTAATTTTAGTGATATCAAATAGCATGCGTTGCCACAATTCAGTTGGCAATTTTTTGTGTAAAAAAAGTGATAAAAATATTCCAATCATAAAATATTACCGTTACAATCAATTATCATTGTATTTACAATAAGTTATGAAGATGATTTATCTTATGACTTCTGTCAGCTTTGGCATTACTGACGTGTTTTTTCGGACCTCATATCATTTTAAAGTAACTATAAAATTTTTCATAATGTTCACAAACAGTCGTTGGGGTTAATACAAGCCAAGTGTTTGGTACAGCTTCTAACCTGAGGGTGTCAGTACAGATATTTTGTTAGCTTAACATTATTTTTAAATATCATATCTTAGAGCGCCTAGTTTTGATCTATTTGGTTTTGGTCTATTTGTTTTGCTCGTTATCATAACAAGCTACTCAAGTAATGACAGTTTAACGTGGTAACTATTTGCTACGTTTTTGTGAGTCGCTGTCTTTTTTTATTGGGGCGTCGTTGTGTTTGTTTTGTTTAGCCGTATTTAATCGGCTTTTTAGGATTGTTTTATTATGCCCTCAAGTCACAACAATAGAGTCAGTAGCTGGGATGAGATAGAAGACTCAGCGCTGGTTCAATTGGTGTATGTTAGTAGTTTGACGCTTGTTTCACGTTTAAGCGCCTCTATATTTGATGAAGTAGAATGTCATGCGCGTAACTATAATCAACAGCATGGCATTACAGGTACTCTATGTTATGGTAGTGGTCATTTTTTGCAATGCATCGAAGGTGAGAAAGCACACGTATTTTCCTTAAAGCAACGCATATTTGCGGATAAGCGCCATAAGAATACTGAAATATTGCTGTTGCAGACGATAGAACATCGCCGTTTTGCGGATTGGCGTATGCGCTTATTATTTTTAGAGCGTTGGCTATGGTCACCAGCGAGCAAAAAGCAAGCCGCACAGTTATCGCCATATTTGCCATTTGCGCCGCATAATTGGTCGCCTGATCGTACCGAGAATTTTTTACAAATCATCAAAACCTTTGATACGCCGCCACATATCAAAGCGGCTGGTATTACCTATAATGCACTGGGCAATATGTTTCGTCATATCGCCGCCCCGCACCAAGCATTTTTAATCGTTCAAGGTTTTTTAAGTGTGTTATTAGTGGTAGCGCTAGTGTTGTTATTTTTATAAATAATCGCTTTGATAAGCCAAAAAAAGACGCTAAACCATCACGTTTAGCGTCATTTTTTATGCCATTTTAATTATGAGCTTAATCATTGAATAAGCACTTACATATCAAAAATCTTGCCACGGTTCATAATATTATTTGGATCAAAGACTTTTTTCACCTCTCGTAAGTACTCAATCTCAGTCTCACTGCGGCTATAATGTAGATACGGCTTTTTAGTCATACCGACGCCATGTTCAGCCGAAACCGAACCGCCATACTTCTGTACCGTCTCAAAAACGTGTTTGTTGACGATTTGACACTCTGCAAAGAAATCATCTTTACTCATGTTTTCAGGCTTTAGAATATTAAGATGCAAGTTACCATCACCGATATGACCGAACCAGCAAACCTCAAAGTCAGGGTAGTTACTGCTGACGATGTGATCAATCTCGGTGATAAACTCAGGGACATAGCTTATCAGTACAGATACATCGTTTTTATAAGGCGTAAATACTGAGATGGTCTCAGAAATGTATTCGCGCAATTTCCACAGCTCTTCAGCCTGTGCCAAGCTCTGGCTCATGACACCATCGACGACCCAGCCTTGCTCCATACAATGCTCAAATATCGCCATGGCTTTATCCATGATAGGCTCGTATGGTGCTTCAAACTCTAATAGCGTATAGAACTTGGTGCGCGACTCAAATGGCTCTTGTACTTGACCATGTGCCATCAACTTATCAATCGCCACATCATCAAAGAATTCAAACGCGGTCAAGTCAATCTTCGCTTGGAAGGCTGATAGCACATTCATGACATCATTAAAGCTGTCCATGCCCAGTACCATGACATTTAAGTCTTGCGGCTGACGCTCAAGCTTAACTTGTGCATGGGTCACAAGCCCAAGTGTGCCTTCGCTACCGATAAACAATTGACGCAAGTCATAACCAGTGGCGTTTTTGACCATACCGCGGTTGAGCTGCAAGATATCGCCTTTACCAGTGACCACTGTCAGCCCCATAATCCATTGACGAGTCATGCCATAGCGTATGACTTTGATACCGCCTGCATTGGTGCCAATATTGCCACCGATTTGACTTGAGCCAGCTGAGGCAAAGTCAACAGGGTAGTACAAGTCTTTAGACTCTGCGAATGCTTGCAACTGCTGCGTGATGACACCTGCTTCGACTTCAACTATTCGATCGGCAGGATAGAACTGTCCAATCTGGTTCATTTTATCCATACTAACGACTATCTCGCCATTAGCAGCCACGGCACCAGCAGACAGGCCTGTACGACCGCCACTTGGGGTGAGGACGACGTTGTGCTCATTGGCCAGCAGTACGATAGTCTGTACTTGTTCAGTGGTCTTTGGAAAGACGATGGCAGAGGCAGCAGGGGCAAAGTGCTTGGTCCAGTCTTTACCCCAATGCTCTAAACTCTCAGCATCAGTTTTGATTTGGGTCGGGTCGAAACTATGGGTATCAGTGAGCGTGCTCAGGATGGTTTGCACGGCATTGGTTTCGGATGTGGGCTGAGCGGTAGTTGGCGTCATGGTCAAATCTCAATATTGGCGTAAGCACGATGCTGGGACTGTTTATTATATAGCGAAATAACTATAAATTCAGTGATGAGTCAGCTCGTAGAGTTAATAAGTGGGTGATAATTTTTACCTATAAGAAGAGGTAAGTAATAAATAATTGATTCGATCGGTTTCAAACAGAATAATTCACTATAGCATAAAATTTTTTCAGGCTTGATAACCAATAATTCATCTAATCTGCTAACATCGACCTCAAATTTTGTGTAAGATATCGGGACTGTTTTCGTTTCATCCATCATAGATTATCCAACAGGTAATCTTATAAAACAATTATAGGACAGTTCTCATATGGCGTTATCACTACAAAAAGACAAAATCCGGTTTTTATTGCTTGAAGGTCTACATGACAATGCCCTAAAAGTATTGGAAGGAGCTGGTTACCACAACATCGAGAATATCAGTCACGCTTTAGATCAAGACGAGCTGATCGAAAAGATCAAAGATGCGCACTTTATCGGTATTCGTTCGCGCACTCAGTTGACGCGTGAAGTACTTGAGCACGCACACAAGCTTATCGGCATTGGTTGCTTTTGTATTGGTACCAATCAAGTAGATCTAGACGCCGCTCGTGATCTTGGTATCCCTGTCTTTAACGCGCCATTCTCGAACACTCGTTCGGTAGCTGAGCTAGTATTGGCCGAAGCCATCATGCTGTACCGCGGTATTCCTGAAAAGAATGCAACCGTACATCGCGGCGGCTGGGGTAAGTCTGCGACCAACTCACACGAAGTGCGTGGCAAGACTATCGGTATCGTCGGTTATGGCTCTATCGGTTCGCAGCTGTCTGTCTTAGCAGAAAGCTTCGGTATGAAAGTCATCTATCATGATGCTGTGACCAAATTGCCACTAGGCAACGCGGTACAAGTTGGTAGCCTAGAAGAGTTACTATCAACGGCTGATATCGTGACATTGCATGTACCTGATGTGCCAAGCACTCGCTATATGATGAAAGCTGAGCAGTTCGCTCAGATGAAAGAAGGCAGCTACTTTATCAATGCGGCTCGTGGTACGTGCGTCGAGATTGATGATCTAGCAGATGCGCTTGAGTCTGGTAAAATCTTGGGCGCGGCTATCGATGTATTCCCAAAAGAGCCAAAATCAGCTGACGAAGAGTTTGAGTCACCACTACGTAAGTTTGATAATGTGATTTTGACGCCGCATATCGGTGGTTCAACACAAGAAGCACAGGCCAATATCGGACTGGAAGTAGCAGATAAGTTTGTTAGATACTCTGACCAAGGTGATACGGCGACTGCTGTGAACTTCCCAGAAGTTTCTATCCCGTTCAAAGAAAACTCGCATCGTCTACTACACATTCACAAAAACGTGCCAGGCGTACTTTCTCAGATTAACCGCTTATTTGCTGAAGCTGGCATCAACATCCTAGCGCAGAGCCTGATGACAGAAGGTGATGTTGGTTATCTAGTGATGGATGTCGATTATAACGATTCGACCGCTGCACTAGACCAATTAAAAGATGTAGAAGAGACGATTCGCGTGCGTATTTTGTTTTAAATAATATTTGCATGCAAACATAATTTTTAGTATAGCAATAGCAGACCATCAGTAAGATAGTCTGCTATTTTTTTGTCTTAAATCAAGCAATTGCAATGTTCAATCATGGCATTGATGCTTTTTATTTATGAGTAACACAAATTATAGCGAATGTAAGTTTTACATTCACTATACTCATTTTTATATAAGTTAATATTATCTTAATTATACGGTCTTATTAACAATCTAAACTACACCAGTACATTAAGCCTATAATGATAAATATATTTTTAATGAACAACATGATTGATTATGTTTTCGAGGTAAATCACGGTTATTTTCTGCGGACAGGCATATAGTTAGTCTTTTATAAATAAGATACAATACTTTTAAAATAAGCGACACGGCAGAAGAATACATGACCTATTCAGCAGACTTTCGAGCGCAAGTGATCAAAAGTGTCCAAAACAAAGACATGAGTATTCGTCAAGCTTGTATTTTCTATAATGTTAGCAAAACAGCACTACAGCGTTGGTTAAAAAACCCAAGTATTAAGAAAACTCGGGATAAGCCACCCAGTAAAATACCGAATGAGGCTCTTCTCAAAGACGTCGCTCAACATCCAGATGATTATATGTACGAGCGAGCACAGCGTCTAGGCTGCAGTAAATCGGGTATTGAGATTGCCTTGAAGCGCCTTGGTATCAGTCAAAAAAAAGACCTTAGAACATCCAAAAGTGTGTCCAATAAAAAGAGCGATATATCAGAGTAAGCTTGATAGCTTTAAGCAGCAAGGCTATCCCATTGTGTATATGGACGAAAGTGGCTTTGAGGCCGAAACTATTCGCCCTTATGGCTATGCACCAATTGGCAAACCTTGTATTGATCGCTACAACTGGCAAGCAAAAAAGCGTACTAACGTCATCGGTGCTCTGTATGAAAAAATGCTGTTTGCGCTTGATTACTTTGAGAAAAATATTAATAGCAGCATATTCTACCAATGGTGCAAACAAACACTAATCCCAAGCCTTAAGACTAAATGCGTTATAGTTATGGATAATGCTAGATTTCATAAAAGCAAACGTATTCAAAAGCTACTAAACAGGCACGGGCATCGTATTCTTTGGCTGCCGCCGTACAGCCCTGATCTAAACCCTATCGAGAAAAAGTGGGCACAGGCTAAGTTTCTACGCCAAGGGTGGATGGAGAATAATTTACCAAAACTGTTTCAGGATATGGGCTGTATCTCTTTTATTATAGACTGACTATACTTAAAAATGGTAAATAGCTTGCTGAAGAAGATGATTCATTTAACACATACAATTGACTGAATAGGATGATTCATGAAAAACAACTTACTCAAGGCAGCTGCATTTGGTAGCGTATTAGCCATGACTGCAACGGCTAGCCATGCTGCTGGTGATCAAGATAAATATCAATTATCTAGTCATATCTTAGATATTAGTACGGGCAAACCAGCACCAAACGTCAATGTAAAACTGATGATGCAAGAGAAAACTGGTAGCTGGAAATTGCTTAATGCGCAAAAGACTGATAATAATGGTCGTATCGGCAACTTCTTACCGAATCAAGACGGTGTTGAGCATGACGGTACTTATAAGTTGATTTTCGAGACGACTCCTTATTTCCGAAATCAAGGTCTAGAGTCTTTCTATCCATATGTTGAAGTCAATTTTAATATCGAAGGCGATAACCATTACCATGTGCCAATTACTTTGTCTCCATACGGCTATAGCACTTACCGCGGTAGCTAAGCCACATTACGTACTCAATAAGTCATAAGTTAGTACTAATAAAGCAAAAAGGACGCCCCAATCAAATATTTGATTGGGGCGTCCTTTTTGCTTTTATCCATCTTAAACTTATTCAGCGTTAGCTTTATTGGCTTCCTCTGCTTGACGACGTGCTTCAATTTTAGCGGCTTTGCGTTTCTCAATCACATCAATCACATCACTACCAATATGCGCTTCGCCACGTTTCTTCGCCAGCTGCATTTGATGCTCGCGCTCACGAAAGCGTGCTTTTTGCTCGTCGGTCGCTTTATCAATGCAGTGTGGGCAAGACTCGCCTTTGATATAAGCAAGGCTTTGCATGTCATCGACAGTAATGGGCATACGGCAGGCGAAGCATTGCTCATAGTTGCCTTTTTCTAAGTTATGATTGACCGACACGCGGTTATCAAAAACGAAGCAATCGCCTTGCCACATAGAGTCGCTGGCTGGAATTTCTTCTAGATATTTTAAGATACCACCTTCTAAATGATACACCTCTTCAAAGCCTTGCTCACGCATATAAGCAGTAGATTTCTCACAGCGTATACCACCGGTACAGAACATCGCGACTTTTTTATGTTTGGCTGGATCCATCTCTTTTGCGACGTACTCTGGGAACTCGCGGAACGTTTCAGTATTTGGATTGACGGCATTTTGGAACGTACCGATTTTAACTTCATAATCATTACGCGTATCAATCAAGATGACATCAGGGTCTGAGATTAACGCATTCCATTCGCTTGGTTTTACATAGCGTCCAACTGATTGCAATGGGTCGATATTTTCAACGCCCATGGTAACGATTTCTTTTTTGAGCTTCACTTTGGTACGATAAAAAGGCTGAGCATCGGTATAAGATTCTTTAAAGGTAAAGCTGCCAATCGCTTCGATACTGCGCAGATACTCAAGGACGTTATCAATACCTTGGCGTGTGCCAGAAATCGTACCATTAATGCCTTCATTGGCAATCAATAACGTGCCTTTGACATCATTATCGAGCATATTATTTAAAATTGGCTCGCGGTATTGCTCAAAGTCAGCAAAACGCGTGAACTTATATAGAGCGGCAACGACGATGTTATTGGTGACGCTATCGTAGGCTGGGGCTGATTTGTTGTCGGTGACAGTGCTGTTTTGGATATTGCTAGCTGTATTATGGTCTTGAATGGTACTCATATTTTTCTCCTGCTGGCTAGGTCGCAAACCTAGTGCGTTGGGTTAGGTATGTAGATTAAATATAACACTAGCATGATTGTGGGATTAGCTAATGCGGAGGTAGTGTAGCAAATTTTGCAGAGTTTTTGAACATAACTCATACCCATAATGTTCGCAATATGAAGATATAGTGTACGAAAAACCTCTCATGGATTGAAATCTCTACAGTTAAAACAAAAAATAGGTAATTGTAGTCATCACAGTTCTTTCACAAAAGTAGCTTGTACTCGCTTCGAAATAAGAATGTAGGGTATCCATATAAGACAAGCGACAAGCGTTCGAACCAGCTCTTTAGTCGTATCAGGATCGAAAATAGGATCATTAGGGAAAATAATTTTAACCGCCATCGCATCGATAATGATGAATACGAGAGTAAACAGTAGAATGCCGATATAGAACTTTGGAAAGACAGCCTTCTTCAAGAAGAATAAGAATCCAACAAATATCCATGTGAGCACTAATGCACCATTAATAGTCATTTCTGCTAATATGATTGGCGCCCACATAGGATGATACGCTTCGGTTCCTGATGAGGTCAATATCTCCCAAGAACCATCTTTGAATATTTCAGAATAAAGTGGAAAAATAAGAAAGATGATTCGTAAAGGTGAAGCTACTATCCCAAGAGCGACCAACCACAGCCAACCGCCTATCCCTTCTAACGGTTCTTCGCCTATCTCTTTTAAGTGTTCTGCCACCAAATTCTCCTTTAGTCATTGATTTAAAATTAAGCTGTAACTAGTAAACGTTGTCTCATGATAAGTCAACCTAAGCTGATATTATAGATAATAAAAAACCCAGCAGTTACGCTGGGTCTTTATTGTCTCAAATTTTATTAACTGGTTTACTTACTCTGGAACCAAGTATCCGCTTTGCTGCGGGCGCTAGCGATATCTGAGCTTGATAAGTTCAATGCCAACTGACCGATTTTACCGCGTGCTTTATTACGTACTTTTTCATCAAGCATACCATCACGGGCGGCCAAATCGTACCATTTATAAGCATCGACGAGATTTTTTTGCTTTTCATCGAGCAATGCAAGGGTATAACTGGCACGGTTATCGCCACGCATAGCGGCTTTTTCTAACCAGCCGCGTGCTTGCTGTAGATTAGGTTGTACGCCTTCACCGCGTAGATACATTATGGCAAGATTCAACTGGGCAGGGGCAACGCCTTGCTGAGCCGCTTTGGTATACCACTGAATAGCTTGTTGGGTATTCTTTGCAATGCCTTCGCCTTTCTGTAAGCGCTTGGCTAAATAAAACTGAGCGTGATCGTTACCTTGGGCAGCGCGGTTAGACAGCTCACTAACTGGCATTAGCTCAAAACGTGACGTATCAAGTGGCACGTTTGATATTAATTCAGCGTTTGCTAGACCTGCACAAGAAAATAAGGCAGTAAACAACGCAGCTTTTAATAATTTCATAGCAGCTCCAAAATTAGGCAGTTAATAAGCAAAAAAAGTTGCACCGCTAAAAGGGTCTAGACGGCGATAACAATTAGGTGAAATCTTGCGATACCAACTTACCTAATCATTAGCAATATAATTAATCGATGTGGTGTGGCAAATTCCTTTAATCGAACCGATAAACGGTCAGAATCAGGGTGCGATTGACACTATTTTGCTAGCTTAACACCCAAACTTACGAAACTCAAATACTAATTACATGATTTAATGCGTATTCATACCTCATTGTCCTCAATAAAATCATAGAGTTACTTAAGCGTAAGAATAAATTCACCAGTCATTAAGGTTGAAATTTGTATTTATGAGCCGTGCTACCGCTTTGAACCAATGCCTAAGGCATGTCCTCAATTCAATCGATTATCCTCTAAATGGGCAAAAAATGGTTAAATTTTGCCAAATATCGTCAAATAGCTTAGCAATATCTCGATATTATTTGCGCTACTTTCCTTATTTGACAGCAATTTATCTCATTTTTATCACCATTTTTAAAATGAAGACACGCCTCAAGTAGATAAATCTATTATTCAGGTTTTTGTTTGGTGACACGATAGATAGCGACGTCTGCCAATAGGTTGGGTGCTTGGCGTATCAATGCTTTCATAAGTGGCGTATGACCTTTTTCAGAATCGCTGACGGCAAAGCGGTTGACGATATGAATATCATGCTGGGCACAAAGCTGCTCAAAATCCTTAAACGTACACAGATGAATGTTTGGGGTGTTATACCACTCATAAGGCAATGCCTCTGAGACAGGCATCATCCCTTTAAGCCCTAAATGAATGCGGTTTTGCCAATGGGCAAAATTGGGGAAGGTGATAACGGCTTCGCGGGCAACACGTAGCATGTCAAGTAAGAGCACATCAGGCGATTTGACCGCTTGCAGCGCTCGTGCCATGACGACGGTGTCAAAACTGTTATCAGCGAAACGTGCTAGACCATCATTCAAGTCTTGCTCGATGATAGATAAGCCTTTGGCGATACCATCGTTGATTTTTTCTTCGTCAATCTCAAGTCCGTAGCCAGTGACGCCGCGATTTTGTTGTAAATGCGCGAGTAGCTCACCATTGCCGCAGCCCAAGTCCAGTACATGTGAGTGCGGCGCAATCCAGCGCTCAGCCAGTTGATGATCCATTCTCATGAGCGTGCTCCTGATTTTTGCTGGCTGCTTTGATTTGTGCTTTTTGCTGGCTGTTTTGATTTGATGTCGGTGATAAATGGCGCAGTCAAAAATCCTCGGACGGCACCCATATAACGGGGAATATCAAATAAGAAAGAATCATGACCATGCGGCGCATCAACATTGATGTAGCTAACTGGTTTGCCAGTAGCCATCAGCGCATCGACAATCTCTTGTGAGCGCTCTGGCGCAAAGCGCCAATCCGTAGTAAATGAGACCACTAGGTATTGGCATTGCGTATGGGCAAAGGCGGCTTTGAGCGCAGACAGCTCTTGCTGACGATTCTGTTCACTCTCATCTATCGTTGCCACTGTACCTTCTAAGGCAGGTTGCGTGCTTTGTTTACTAGATTCCACTGATGTGGCGATTGAGTCCTCAAGTTGTGCTGCTGATTCTGTCGAATCTGTTGCCATGGCTGATGGATAATCACGTGTTGGATCAAAATAATCTAAAGCTTTGGTCATGAGCAAATAAGTATTGGCATCGAAATTTTCGCTAAAGCGCTCGCCTTGATAGCGTAGATAGCTTTCCACTTGGAACTCAACATCGTAGCCATACATAAATTTGCCAGATTTTAAATCACGACCAAACTTTGCCTTCATCGCGTCATCGGTCAAGTAGGTAATATGACCAACCATGCGCGCCAATATCAGACCGCGACGAGGGTAAGTGCCTGCTTGCAAATAGCGACCATCTTTAAAGTCAGGGTCAGACAATATAGACTGACGAGCAACCTCATTAAAGGCAATGTTTTGTGCTGAGAGCTTTGGCGTGCTGGCAATGACCACGCAGCGTTTTAATCGATTTGGATAATCAACTGACCATTGCAGCGCCTGCATACCACCCATTGAGCCACCAACAATGGCATGCCAAACGTCAATACCGAGGCGATCTGAGAGCATCGCTTGGGTTTTTACCCAGTCCTTAATAGTGACGAGCGGAAAGTCAGGACCATAAACTTGCGGTTCACTGGCTGGATTGTTTTTGTTTAAACTGTCTTTGTTTACATTATTCTGGTCTGAATCGATACTGTCAGGATTAATGGTCGTTGGACCGGTAGAGCCGAAACAGCTGCCGATGTTGTTGACACATACGACATAAAAACGATTGGTATCGATGGCTTTATTAGGGCCAATCATATTGTCCCACCAGCCAGCCTTTTTATCATCAGCACTATGAAAACCTGCCGCGTGATGACTGCCGGATAGGGCGTGGCAAATGAGTACCGCGTTTGATTTATCACTATTTAGCGTGCCATAAGTTTCGATGATTAAATCAAACGATGGCAAAGTACGATTACATTCTAACGTCAACGGCTCAGCGAAATGAAAAATCTGAGGCGTGATAATGCCGACTGAACCTACTGAGTCCATGGGATTAACTAAGCTCGCCGAATGAAGCGTATCTGTTGGGGACTGGTCACTGGTATTATTAGGGCGTGCGTTCAAAGCTACCTCGCAAGACAACAATCATCAATAAAATAAAAAGGGCAAACTGTCGATAGGCAGTGTTGCCAATACTGCTTTGCCGACATTGTTTTCTAAATGTTTTTCTTACAATGTGCTTGCCTATTGTATGGTGATGCGCGTAGGAGTACAACCGTCGAGCGAGTCTTTTGAGCATAGTCTTTTAAGCATAGTTTTTAGGGACGATGGGTGGTAGGTAGAGAAGGGTTAGGGTGAATCAATGATTGATGACTATCAATAAATAGCAACTAAGTATCAAATTGTATAAGGGTGCTTTTACCATGCGTTATTAATGGATAAAATGCTACACTAATAAAGCATTTAATCAATCATGACTTAATAATCTTTTATCGCATATTCTTCTTTAATTAACCTAATAATAAAATAGTGCTGCTATGAAACCTGAACTGCCTCCCCGTATTGCCGTCCTATTAGTGAACCTAGGTACGCCAGATGAGCCAACAGCGCCTGCCGTACGTCGTTACTTAAAACAGTTTTTGTCTGACCCCCGTGTCATCGAGATTCCTAAATTCTTGTGGGCGATTATTCTCAATTTATTTGTATTGCCAAGCCGCCCTAAACGTGTGGCAAAAGCCTATGCCAGTATTTGGGAAGGCGACTCACCGATTCGTAAGATACTAAAGAGCCAAGTGGAGCTATTGGAACCACGGCTTGCAAATAGTGCCGCACCATTTCGGGTTTCTGTCCATCCGGCGATGAGCTATGGCAATCCTGGTTTGCCAGATGTGATGGATACCTTGCGCGGTGAAGGCGTTGATCACTTTGTTATCTTGCCATTATTTCCACAGTATTCCGCTTCCTCTGGTGGTGCTGTTTACGATGCACTGACGAAGTGGACGCTCAAGCAGCGTAATTTGCCGAACTATACTATTGTCAAAGATTACTTTGCGCATCCGCTGTACATCAAAGCATTGGCTGATTCAATTCGCCGCTTTCAAGCAGAGCATGGCAAGCCTGACAAGCTGATGTTTAGCTTCCACGGTATCCCGCAGCCTTATGCTGATAAAGGCGATCCGTATCCTAAGCGTTGTAAATGTACTGCCGCACAAGTAGCTCACGCGCTTGGTCTAAAGGATGACGAATGGATTATCAGTTTTCAATCACGCTTTGGTAAGCAAGAATGGGTCAAGCCCTACACCGACGTGGTATTAGAAGAGTGGGGCAAGTCAGGTGTGCGCTCGGTACAAGTCATTAGTCCGGCTTTTTCTGCTGACTGTCTGGAAACGCTAGAAGAGCTGGCCATAGAAAATCGTGAAAACTTTCTTCACGCGGGCGGACAAGAATATCACTATATTCCTGCATTGAACTTGGATGAGGCGCACATTGATTTGCTCGAAGCGCTCAGTGCGCCATTGGTTAAAGGCTGGGCGGGAACGCTAGATGGTTGGGCTTGATTGACTATATTTGTAAATCATAAAAAATACCGGACATGATGTTCGGTATTTTTTTGACTAAATGATTTTAATGAATTTTATTAAAATAGAATAAAGTTGGGATTTTTGGTGACTGATATGTAAGACTATGCCAAATAAACTTTTGTTTTATTGTCATTGTTAATTTTACGTTTGCTTAACTTTATTTTTGAGGATAAACATGTCCAACCCTAATAGTCCATACGCCAATGTGTCATTACAAAAATCAGATGGTCAGCCACCGAACTTACCGCCCACTGACGAGTATGGCGGCCTATTACCGCAGTTATTGGTAGAACCTCGAATGTGCCAAGCAGGATGGGGTATAAGTTGGATTACCAAAGCATTTGCAATATTTAAAGATCAATTTTTATTATGGTTAGCTATTGGTGTTGTTTATTTAATCATTGCTATGATTGGTAGTAGCGTACCCGTGATAAATTTCATTTTCCCCTTTCTTTCCTTTGTTTTTGTTGGTGGAATAATAAAAGGTTGTGCCGATCAAGCTGTAGGCAACGAGCTGAGATTTGACCATCTTTTTTCAGCCTTTTATACGCATCTCAAGCCATTAGTTATTTTATTCGTCTTGTATTTAGTGGCTGTTATTGTTGCAATGATACCTATGCTGATTATATTCGGTGGTATGGCTTTGTCTTTAGCTCAGGAGTCAAGTGACGTTGCGATTGCAGGTATGGTATTGAGTGTTTTATTGGTTTTTGTACTATTATTTCCTGTACTTATGGCTATCTGGTTTGCACCTGCTTTAATTGTGCTTCACAACATTGAGCCTGTTCAGGCAATGAAAATGAGTTTTAAAGGGTGTTTAAAAAATATCTTACCATTTTTCGTTTTTTGGTTGATTGCTCCTATAATAATGATATTGATGGTAGTTTTTACACTAGGGCTAGGTATATTAGCACTGCTTCCAATAGGTATGATTACCTACTACACCAGTTACCGAGATGTTTGGACAGATCAGCCATTGTCAGCGCTATAGTTGGTTGCTCAACAGACCCTGATATCAGAAGTACGGTAAGCACAATAAAAAAGCACGCTCGATATAACGGGCGTGCTTTTTTGTTATGAGAGAGCTTTTTTATCATGAAAGAGCTTGGTTAAAAGTCGTCGTCACTGCTACGTTCCGCCGCGTCTCTATCAGCGATATCGATAATATCTGGATAATCGCTGTCATCCAAATTATCGTCCACTAATACTTCATCGATTCGCGATTCGTCTATATTTTGATGATGGATAGGGGTTAGCCCTTGAATTGCATCACTTCCAGCTTGCGAGTTGTCGAATCCTGCGCTATTGTCAATGACATCATCATTATCAATGGTATGCAACATAGGGTCAGCCAAATCAATTTCTTGGCTGTTATTATTGACGTCCGTATCACCTTCAATGTGATCCATTGCTTCTGGTAATGGGCTTTTTGAATGGTCCATCATGGTTTCCTTATTATTGATAGTTATTATTAATGGATGTGGCTGATTTTATTTATTAAGATTCATTTATTAAAAGCATTGTTTATTAAAAACATTGTGACGTGTTATGACGCTTGCTAATAGTAGTAAGGTGTCACAGGATGTTCAAAAAATGTAAGACAAGTACAAGATAGACATAAAAATAGGAAATATACGATGGTATCAAGTAGTAGGTTGTTCGTCACAATATCCTTAATCAGTGCCACAATAGGTTTGACTGCTTGTGAAGGTGTACCTTTTTCTGGTAGCAGCGCCCATAGCAGCTTGGATAATGCTGATTTAAAACAGCCGTTAATTATCGATGCCAAACTGCCAAAAGACACGACAGCCATAGACTGCGCACAATTAACGCCGAAGCAAATAGTTAAGGTAAAAGGTCACAGCGTACTCAGTGCAAGCTGTGATTTAACAGCCAAGTCGATACGCTTTGAGTTGAATGATTCGCACAGCTCTCTCGACTGTCAGGGCGCACTACTCAGTACTCGCGCTGATGATGCGTCAACGGCCAGCGCAATTATGATTAAGCCCAAAACAGATAGCGCTATCGAAGATATTACCGTTGCCAATTGTCATGTGGATGGCTATGGTCATGCGCTACATATTCGCCAATATAGCCAGCCCAACCAGCGTTATGCGCGCGGCTTGATAGACCCTGCTGCCAATCGCGCGCTTGCACCAAGCGATATTCGTGTGATTAATGTGAGTAGTCAAAACAGTATCAATAGTGGCATGTTCGTCGGTGATCATGTGCATGGCGTGAGCTTTGATAAAGTACGTATTCAAAATGCAGGCACCGTTGGATTATATCTGGAATTTGGTAGCCGCGATAACGTGATTAAAAATTCGGTGTTTGTCGGTAATGGTTTCCGTACCTTTAAGCCCAATCGTGAGGCGATAGCAGTTGATTCGTCGAGTAATAACCGTATCGAAAACAATCAATTTATCCATAATGGGGCAGGCAGTATATTGCTGTATCGCAATTGCTTTGAGCATGCCGATGACAGTACGCGGGGCAATCATTTTAAGCGTACCGAGTCGAGCCGTGACAATGTGATTCGTGGCAATACTTTTAACGACGAGCCAGTCGGGGTTTGGGTAGCGTCAAGACAGTCACGCAATCTCAAAGGTTTTGAATGCGGCGCTTATTTGCTTAAGCAAACGCCATTTGCCAGCTATCATTTAGACAGTGCTAAGGACAATCAGATCATCGATAATCGATTTGAGCAAGTCGAGCAGGGCATCATCGTAGAGGATGACGGCACGCTAATAGCTGGCAATAAGTTTGCAGCGAATGTGCGTTTGCCCATTTATGTCGGTTCTGAAATTCGGGAAGACAGCGCAGCAGGGGCGATAAAAGGGACGGTTATTAAAAATAATGTTTTTATTGATAAGAGCGCTGAGCAAGCCATAAAAATTCGTGAGGCAAGCAAAACGGCCACTCATATTGAGCAGCCGTAAATGTGGCTTTATATTAAATAAGCGTTACCGGTTAATAACAGTATAACGAATAGGTGATGTTGTTATTACGCACCAACCTTGGTATTGACCCAGCGGATTACAGAATCTGGCGTGACTTGCGAGACTGCTTGAAAGAGTTTTGCTGGCATGCCCACAGAGTAATGCGTACTTTTGAGTTTACGATTGGGACTGGTCGTCAATTTACACAATGTTTTGGCGACATCGTTGACCGTTAGATGGATGCCCAAGCGATCCATACTGGTCACTTCGATATCGGCAGTCATGTCAGATTTGACCCACAGCGGCATCACATCGATCACCTTGATACCCAATTTTTCGTACTCAATATTAAGGCCTTCTGTGAGACCTCGCACAAAAAACTTACTGGCCGCATAAGTCGCAACTTCGGGTTGACCATAGATAGCAGAAGCAGAGGACACATTGATAATTTTGCCGTCTTTGCTATCAGCCAGATAAGGTGCCAGTTTATGACAGCCAATCAAAACACCTTTACAGTTGACGTCAATTAAAGCCAGCTGCTCATCCAAGTTGGTCGTTGGTAATGCGCCACTGACTAGCACCCCAGCATTATTAATGAGTGCATCAATACCACCGAAATGTTCAATCATTTGATTGATCGCATTGTCCCACGAGTCAGGCTGGGTGACATCCAGCTGACCTGTGATAACACGCTGTTGTTTGACGGCTTTCTTAAAAGATTTGTCTTTAATGGCGCTTTCAAGTGTGGCAGTATTGGTCGCAAATAACCCAATATTGTGGCCTTTTTCCGCCAGCTTTTTGGCGGTGGCCAAGCCGATACCACGTGATGCGCCTGTAATCAATATATTCATAATAAGTGACTTAATCGTTATTAATCATGAGTAAATCGAGGTCGTATATTAGGATGCTTATCCCTCGGACTTATTATTATAGTCATTCCACTATAATAATATTACTGCGTTAGCCTCGCTTGAGGTATTAAATATACATCTACACTCGGTTGCCTTGTACTATTTTTAAATTGAACCGACTGTAGTATAACAAATTCGTCTAAATGTATTTTGCTAGAGAGTATAACTATTGATTTAGAGCGCATGGTAATTAATATAACGAGTATTTATCACTGTTAGCAGAGACACTCTGCGTTAGTGTGAAGCCGTTTGACAATGCAGCTCGCTCGTCTCTTCTACTTGACAGTCGTACTCGTTTAAGTTTAAGCGCCACAAATAAATCAAGGCAATGCCATAAATAGCAGTCTCTGACAGCTCTTCTGTAATGACGCCCAAAGCTTCGGGAATCATAATGGCGTTTTCGCCCATATATTCTAATAATGCCAAGGCGGCGACGCTAAAATACAAAGAAACGGGTACTTTTTTTAATATTGCCCAAAGATAACGCCATGAATAAGCCAATAAACCAACGATCAGCACATAAACGATGGTCAGAACGAGGTCTTCCCACCAGTCATAAGAATGGCTGAACAACACAAAGTCAGTGGGAACCAATAAGTCTGGTAGATAATTTAACTCACGGCGTATCACAGCAAAGAATACCAGCACCGCTGCCAACCAAAAAGCTCGAATCTGTTTAAAAGTATTTGGGGCAGAGCTCTGTCGTAAATACTGCACGCAACGTAGCAGACAGGCGAATAAAATAATAATGCCAGGGATTTCGATGATACCATCTGAACTCAAAATAAAAACCTCCTGATTTTTTAAAATAAAAAAAGTGAGCACAAAGGCTCACTTTAGACCGCTATTATAACGCCAATGTCAGCGCTATAACGTTATTTAATATAACTAATGAGTCATATGTCATTGTTAATACAAGCAAACAAATGCTCTTTTTTGTGCACATTGCTATCGGCTATTTATACCTATGATGATACAACCAATTCAATAGATGGCAGGGTTAAAATAACGCTTCCATCCGCAATAATGCTGATGGGTAATGGTCCTTATTTGCTGTTTTATCATTATAATAATTTAGCTCTGTTTGTACATAAAGCCACTCTCGCCAGACAGGCTGGCGGTAGCTTATAGCAGGGCCATAGCTGTTTAATGTTGATTTATCATCGTCAAAGTAACCGCCCGTAGAGATACCATAAGCCAGCTGTTTTTCGTTGCCAAAATAGTGTACTTGTCTGAGTTCGTTACTCCAGTCTGTGCGTTCTTCATCGTCTTGATTGCGATAACGAATGGCGGTGCGGTTATTGATGAACCGGTCAGCATTTGTACCATATTGCAGATTTAGTCCGCCTTTTGCATAGTGCTCACTATCGAGTCCATAACGATAGTAACTATCACTAGTGACAGTCCATTTTTTGCTTTCATACCAGTCTTTATCGACGCTCACTTTTAAGTATAGGTCATCGAGCGAGCGAACCCCGACATCGACATCTGTCTTCACCCCTAACTGCTGCTCAACCTCATGACTAAAACGTGACCAACGAAGGGCGATAGAACCATTGTCTTCTCGCGTTTTTCTCCTGTTGACGAGTCCGTCTTGGTTATTGGTACTTGCTTGGTAAGTATCGCCCGTCACATTCTGTTTTAAGAAAGTATCTTCATCCAAATCCTCATCACCGATAATCAGACTTAATCTTTTTTCTAACACTGGCAATCGTAAGCGGCCGCGAATTCTAGGTTCAACGCTCACGTCACTGCCTGATTGTGGATCGTTGACCCAGCGGGTATCTAGTACAACTCGTAAACTGGCTTTGGCGGGTTTTTTGGGATCCGGTTCGCCGAACCAACCGTCCATTTTGTGTGCCCATTCATGCAGCTGTTCTTGGACATCTTCACGGCGTTCGTCCGTCCAGTTTTGTGCTCCTTGTACTGATGGAGCAGACTGCTCGGTAGATTGAGGTAGATAGCCAAATTGATTGAGGTTTTCATCTCGATTAGAGTTAGCGTCATGAGATAACGAAGCTGTGTCAGATTTTAGCGGTTCGACTTTCGGCTCTGTGGTGGGCGTAGTATCCGCCCATGCTTGTGTGCATAAACTTAAGCTGGCAAGTGTGTAAAGGGTAATGGTGTTGAGATTTGCTGGTTTAATCATGGAGAGCTTCAATTACTTTGGGTAGCTAAAAAGGACAAACAAAAGTATTATGCCATAGGTCGTTAAGCACATACATATAGAGGCGCTATTATATGAAAGTTTTAATCATTGTAAGCTTGTTTCTGATGGTCTTGCCTTCAGCACATGCTGAAATATCTCTTGATGTCAGACAAGCTGTCGAAAAAATTATGAGTGTTTATTACAGTTCAAGCTATGATAAGTTGCGTGGTTGTACCTTATATGACGACGGCTCAGAAATCTATTGCCTTGCTCCTAAGCATTATGAATTTAAAAACATCGAGGGAGTAGATACTTTATATGTATTGGTTTCTGGTGATACGGTGGAAGATGGTGCACGAGTGACACCAGGACTTGGCGGATTATTCATACTTTATAAATTAGGCAATTCTTGGGTCGTCTCTGCAAGCAGTCCTTATATAAAAAATGGCGGAGCGGGTAGAAGTCAGCTCAAAGATTTTGATTTAAGAGAAGTGGGTGCTGATAGGTACGGTTGGGTAGGTAAGTTTTGTGGCTCCGGTGCAGGCGGTCAAACCAATTGTTCTTGGAGTATGTACGCTGCTATGACAAGTGGTAAAGTCGAAGAAGTGGCAAGATTGGATTTAGATTATTCGTATGAGCTTATGAGTAAACCGTCATATGGTGAGGCTGAAAGTGATGTTAGTATCAATACAGGTGGGGTTATGACTCAAGGCTTTTATCCCTTAAAAGTCACTGTCGATTACGAACACGGTCTTTATGATAACAACTACGAGCCAATACCCTCTAGTCTGGATAAAGGTACAGATAGCTTTATTGTAGAGTTCAACGAGCAGACACAGACGTTTAACTTGCCAGATGATAAAAGTTAAGATGAAAAATTCTTATTATCTTTAGCGGTTACTGTATTTATCTTTGTCTATCGAGTATCACTTCAGGCATCGTGTCAAGATAGCTGCTAACAGCTAAGCGATCACCATTTGAATCAAAATAATAAAAACTATTGCCTTTTAAAAACTTAAAAGTATCTATGTAATAATTATCAATAAAAATAGGTATGTCATACTCCGTAGGGACGATTATTTTATTATCTTTATTTATCATGCCATAACCATTCTCTTTTGCCACGACTGCCAAGCCATTATGAAATGAATCAGCATTCAGATAGTTTAAGGGTACAACAGTCTTTCCACTGCTATTAATATAACCCCACAGTTCATCCTTTCTTACAGGTGCTAGTCCTTCTGAGAAATACCTGATTTCTTCAAACTGATATGGAATAGTAAGTTCGCCAGTATCATTAATAACACCCCATTTACCCTCGTACTCAACAGCCGCCTTACCTTCAGAAAAAGGTCTGACATCATCATATATTATCGGAATAATGACTTGGTTTTTTTTGTTGATGTATCCATGATGTTCATTTTTTTTAACGATGGCGAGTCCTTCAGAAAACTCAGCAGTAAAGTTATAACTGAATGGAACGATGATATTGGCTTGTTTATCAATAAAACCATATTTCCCATCTTTCTGAGCACTTGCTAAACCTTCATTGAAGTCACATAGCTCACCCCAACTTACTCCCTTCGACAACTTATATCCTGGCAATAATCCGCATGCTATTACGTAATTGCTTAAAGACAAGCTAAAAGCTAGGATGAGTGTGGTCAATAATTGTTTGATAACGGAATCCTTAGTCATCAACGTCAGCTCCTACGAATTAGATACTATCGATTGGGTATGATATGGGCAATCTAAAGAACAGCCCATATCCTATAAAATAAAAACGTTAGGTCTTGAGCTGTTTTATTCTACAAAAACGCTTAATGCGCCTCATCCCAATTCTCGCCAGCACCCGTCTCAACCAATAAAGGCACGGCAAAATTCACGTTCCAGCCCTTTTCGACAGCCGTTGTTTTTAATACATCTTGCATCGCCTCGGTAATTAGTTGACTAATTTCATCGACCTTATCAGCATCAACTTCAAATACCAATTCATCATGGACTTGTAGCAGCATTTTGGCGTGCGCTTTTGGCAGTACTTTATCGACGGCAATCATGGCAAGCTTAATCAGATCAGCGGCTGAGCCTTGCAGTGGCGCATTAATCGCAGCACGTTCAGCGCCTTGTTTGACCATGCGGTTGCTATGAGTGATATCAGGCGTGTAAAGCTTACGACCCAATATCGTCTCGACATAGCCTTGCTCATGAGCACTGGCGCGAGTATTGATCATATAGTTTTTGACACCCGGATAGCGATCAAAATACATATCGATATAATCTTGTGCCTCATTGCGACTCATTTGTAGTTGCTTGGCAAGTCCAAAGGCGCTCATGCCATATAGCAGACCAAAGTTAATGGCTTTGGCATTACGGCGCTCGGTCGAGGTTACGTCGGCAACATCCTTGCCAAGTACTTCAGCAGCAGTCGCAGCGTGAATATCTAACCCTTCATTAAAGGCGTCAGTTAAGTTTTTATCGCCTGAGAAATATGCCATGAGACGCAATTCAATTTGTGAATAATCCGCCGCTAAAATAACGCGACCTTCTGGGGCGATAAAGGCTTGGCGAATCAAGCGACCAGTCGCAGTACGAATCGGAATATTTTGTAAATTGGGATCAGTCGAAGACAAACGCCCAGTACTGGTCAGTGCTTGATGATAGCTGGTATGTACGCGATCAGTTTCGCTATCTGCGACATTATCGAGTGCATCAGTATAAGTGCTTTTGAGCTTAGACAGCCCGCGATACTCTAAGGTGATATCGACCAATGGATGATCGATTTTTGACAGTACGGCTTCACCAGTAGAGTATTGACCCGATTTGGTTTTTTTGCCACCCGGAACGCCGAGTTTTTCAAATAGCATCTCACCGAGCTGCTTAGGTGAGCCGAGGTTAAACTCTTCTCCTGCCACTTCATAAGCGCGTTTTTCTAGCGCGATAATTTCTTCATCGAAGCGCTTTGATAACTCGTTTAAAAATGGGCGTTTGATTAAAATGCCGTTTGCTTCCATTTGACAGAGGATTTCGGCGGTTGGGATTTCTAGCTCATTGAGCAATTTGGTATTATTGTCATCATTGGCTAGCTCAACGCTGAACACCTCAAATAGCTGATAAGTAATGTCAGCATCTTCACAAGCATAGTCGCTAGCGATATCGATGGCGACTTGATCAAAGGTGACTTGCTTAGCGCCTTTACCAGCGACATCTTCATAGCTGATGGTTTGGGTTTGTAGATAATGGCGTGCCAAATCATCCATGCCATGACGAGTGATAGCGGCATTAATCACGTAGCTGGCAAGCATGGTATCCATCGCCCAATTATTGGGACGAGCATGAATATTACCCAATAAATCGATATCATAATGGCTGAGAATATGGGCGTCGTACTTTAAATGCTGACCGATTTTACCGATATTTGGGTTTTCTAAAATAGGTTTTAAACGTGTTAAAACGCTATCACGGTCGAGCTGTTTAGTCGTCAGCTCGTCACCCTCTAGCGCATGTGTCAGTGGTATGTAATAGGCTTCATGCGCTTGTACCGCAAAAGACAAACCGACGATTTGTGCTTGACGCCAATGGACGCTAGTGGTTTCGGTATCAATGACAAAGTGCGGCGTAGACTCTAATAATTCGACTAGACTCTCAAAAGCTGGTTCGTCGAGCACAGTATGCCACGCTCTATCATGCTGTT